>NZ_BCNB01000009.1 GCF_001485575.1 Haloarcula sp. CBA1127 | reverse complement strand
ACTCACGAAGGAGCCAAAGAAGAGTTGGATAACCTGAACCATCTACTTCAGGGAAGTTTATAAAGTGCTCACGTATGGATGCAGCCGTATTTTTTACTGTATCTCGCCACGAGCCGCCAGCTAATGACTTGAATCTGCCAAAATATATGTCTAAAAGCCGGGCAACTTGCAGTTTTATTGAGCAGGTATCTCAGCCAGCACAGTAAGCATAAAACTCCAGTCACAGCGGTAGCAACCCCCATTTTGTGTTCCTCTGGCGGGTGAGAGGATGTCTCGAAATATGTCCTGCCGTCGTTCGGAAGACCTGTCGCAGCGAACCATCCCAAAGTTCGTCGAGTCCATCACGACAACCGTTCGAGCGCAGTCCGGCAGCGCCGATGTTCAGGCAGTTGTCCTCCGTACGGTGGCCCGGCGCTCAGACAGTATCGACCTCCCGGACGTACTCGAACTTCGTTCGCTTCTGGACGTCGACGACGAACAGGCAGACACGCTAGAGGAACAGATCACGACCATCATCAGCGCCATCGAAGCCGAACTCGCTGGCTGGGGCCGCCGGGAGGTCGCTGCATGAACGCAGCAGGAACGGCCACGTTGGGCGATTTCGGCGCTGGTGGCCCACGCTCGGATGTGCTGATTGACACGCAGAGGGCGGCACAGGAGGCCGCTGTGGGTGAGTGGGAATTTCTCGCCGCTGGCAACGACACGATCGGGTGGCACATTCCCGACACTGGAGCGACCGTCCTGCTGAAACGAAGCGGTGCTGGCTGGACGCTCGAACGGGCGACCAAACTGGTCGGGACGCGACGGTCACTCGACGCCGGGCTGGACCTTGCCAGCTCATACATGGCGGATCGACCGGAGGGAGCATCCACATGGCGATGATCGAGCGCGAGCAGTGGCGTCGTGAGGAACGCCAACGAGTTGGGGCAGCACTGGCACGTGCCCGGTTCTGGCAGTCGGTTGCGCCACACAAAATCGGCTTCTGGGAGGCCGTCGACAAGACGCTTCTAGCTGACTACCCCAACTGTCGGTACAGACGTAGAACGACACTCGATGACTTCCGGGAGGAAGATACATGAGCGACCCAATTCTCGATGAACTCCCTCCAGAGCGGTTGTTGGACGCCGATCATCTCCAGCCAATCGTCGCTGGCATCAACTGTATGCACTCAATGGAGACCGTCCAGCAGTATCTCGCCTACGAAAACCAGCACCAGAACCGGACACCAGTCCAGTCTCGCCTCCGAGAGCGAGCACGCGAGATCCGTCGCGATGAATCGGATTCCGAGAAGCAAGCCGTCGCATAATTTCTGTGCCCCAGCGGGGTGAGGCGCGTCCCACGGAGGACGTGCCGCATACCGATTATGAGTAAGAACAAGACAGACGAGACGGCTGTACAGCAGTGCGACGCCCTCGATATCGACCCTGATGCCGTGGATATCGGTGATGGACTGAAAACGACCGAGGGCACGTCTGCACTCGCCGTCGTCGGTGTTGACGCTGAAAAGGAGCGCGTGAAGGTGTATTCCCCGTCCGGTGAGCTGACGGTCAATCGCTGGGTGAGCATGGACCTGTTCAGCGTCCACTCCCCGAACGAGGACATCCAAACCGACGCCGACCGTGAAGCGTGGCTGAACGAGACACTGTCGAAGAAGGCCACGCATATCGACGGCAACGTGTACCCACTCAGGTATGCCATCGACGAGAACGGGAACGTAATCGCGGAATAATCGAGGAGCCGTACCAGCCACTCTTTCGCTTTCTCTCACGCTCACGGTTCCCGAGCGCAAGCGCTCGGGGGACACGCTCCACCTTGGACCGGCAGGCCGGTCCGGCGGTCCCACTTCAGGAGGTAGGTGAGGCTCATCGCGATGAATCGGATGGCAGGGAACGAGCCGCCGTGTATTTTCTGTGCCCCAGCGGGGTGAGGGGCGTCCCACTGAGGGCGCTCTGCTGACCGATCATGAGTAAGAACAAGACGGACAAGACGGCTGCACAGCAGTATGACAACTACCCCGATCCCGACGCCATCGTTCACTTTGGCGATGTCTCGGAGGAACTGGTCGAGTTGGTCGAGGAAACGCTGGAAACCTCCGACTTCCTGTCGACCTCTCGCGACGACCTGCCGGAAACGACGCTGCTCGTCGAGGCGGTCGAAAATGAGTGACGACCAGCTGTTCATCGTCGTGGAGGGTGTCGGGCCAGCAGATTTTCCTGAGAACGAGGCGAGTTCCAACAAGCAAGACGAGGCCGTTGCTCTCGCGAACGATATCCACGACCTGATTCGTGAGGAGTACGGCAAGGAAGAGATTGAGGGCGTCATCCCGGTGGTCAATCCCGACGCCCACGAGCAGATGCAGGCGACAGAACTCTGACTAAGCGGTGAGTTCAAGCTCCGTTTGTGTAAGAAATCGTTAGCGAGTTTTCAGGGGTGATATGTACATCCAAGGGTGTATGTGGCGTCCGTGACACTCAGGACAAGATCTGGGATAGCGCCCGGAATACATAAGACATTGTCCGGGACCTCCGGGGAATTTATAACAATCCTCCGGACAAGACTCGAAATATCCGGAATGTCCAAGGCAAGATCGTCGATGCGCCTCCAGACAAGATCTGGGATGTTCAGGGCAACAACTTTGATTCTGCAGATACTGATTACATATGTTGACCCCGAGAGTTCCGGAGTCAACACACGCGAATTGCGAATAATAAGCCGCCGTAACGGCTGATTAAAGCAATAACCGCAAATGAGTCAGCGGAGACTCAGCAGACATATACACCTTTCAGCAACAAACCCGCCGAGCGGCGGGAACCGGGTGTGGTGACCGGTTAGTTATTCACGTAGCCCCATACCGAGAGTGCTGCACCGATGATTATAGCGCCAATTGCGCCTAACACCGGTCCAGAGAGGCTCGCAAATAGCAACACACTTCCGCAAATCACCGCAACGCTCGGGGCCGTAACCCCAAGCACAGAGAATTCAGCAGACATTGAATACACCTTCTGTCTTTCTCAACAGCGGTAGGCCGCCGCAGCCAATTCCCGGGTTGGGCGGTCACACGCATAAGGGTATCGTGGGTTCGGTGAAAGTAAAGCAGAGGCACCTGTTTGAATTGATTTAATACATATTAAATCTGCTTCGCTGAGCTAAAACCGGAGATAGAACGTCTTTAGCGAGGTTATAGCATAACCGGTGTTGCCGAAGTAGTCGTAATTCACTCAAAGAGCGGTTTTTCATCAGTACTGACACCTCCTGTCAGAGAATAGAGTTACCTTCCTACAAACTCTATTCCCCGAATTTTCTGCGCCCCAGCGGGGTGAGGGGCGTCCCACAGAGGGCGTGCCGCCTGTCATTCATGGCTACTACAGAATCCCGTAGCGACGCCAGCAGCATCAACGAGAGCGAACTGGAGAAGGCTGACCCGAACAACCGGACCGTTCGGGCACTGACCGAAGTGATGACCGTGTTGGACTCGATTGGTCGGGCACGAAACGCCGACGACCTCTTCTTGGTCAACTCCGGGTCTGGCTCAGAGTACCTTGTCGACACTCGAACAGGGAGTTGTGAGTGCAAGTGGAAACAGTTCAACCCCGGCGAGGAGTGCAAGCACCAGAAGCGAGTCGCCTTCGCGACCGGCGAGCGGCCCATCCCGCAGTGGGTGGACGACGACGCCCTAGACGACCAGTTTGGACTACACGTCGACGGCGAACCACGGAAAGCGGTCGCTGACGGTGGAGTCATGCAGGTCCGGTTCGACGACGGCGGTGTCACAGACCCCAACGAGGACCCCTTGGCCGTCACCTCCGAGGACGAACCACGTACGAAACGAGCGAAGCAGGAAGATATCGACGTTTCCTTCCTTGCAAAGCCCGGTCGCTACGAGGTCCATTCGGCGTCGGATAGCCGGTACGAGGTCGACGTGCTCGAAGAGACGTGCAGTTGTCCCGATGAGGCCGAGCGATGCAAGCACCGTCGCCGGGTCGAGATCGAGATCGACGCCCAGCGAGTCCCCCGCCCGGATGGAAAACTGCCAGACGCCTAACCGGCCGCCGCAGTGTGTTTTCTGCCCCTCTGGTCAGGTGAGAGGATGTCTCGAAATATGTCTTCACAAACTGTCCAGACAGCGTTGTCTACGGCTACGCCGAGCTGTCCCGAGTGTGGCGGCGAACTCGATAGCAGCGGGCGAGAAACGAACTGCAAGGACTGTGGCCTGGTGACCGACCAAGACCGGATCGACCGCAGGCCATCGTGGCGGACGTACGATCAGGAGGAACAGCAGCGGACGGGCGCACCTCGGACGGTCACTCGCCACGACCGAGGCCTGTCGACGAACATCGGAAGCGTCGATAGTGCAGACATCTCTCCGAGACGGCGTCGACGGCTTGCTCGTCAGCGACGACTCCACGGCCGGTCGAAGTTCACCAGCAAGCGCGACCGGAATCTTGCTCACGGGCTTGGTGAAATCCGACGCATCGCGAGTGCGCTGTCTGAGAGCAATGCGGTGAAAGAGCAGGCAGCCACGTTCTTCAGGGAAGCCCAAGACAAGGACCTCCTGATCGGACGGTCGATTGAGGGCGGTGCAGCGGCCGCTGTATACGCTGCCTGCCGATGCAATGGCCTCGTGACGATGGAGACGGTAGCCGACGTTGCCCGGTGTTCAGACTCCCACATATGGAACTGCTACCGAACGTTCCTGACAGAACTTGACCTTCCGATCCCAGTATCGCTCCCGGTGGACTGGGTGGCGCGGATTTGTTCGGACCTTCCATTCGACATTGCGCCGGATATTCGCCAGCGAGCGCTCGAACTCGCAGAGCAGGCGACCGAGTCCACCGAGATCAACGGGCGACCAGACGGTATCGCAGCCGGCGCTCTGTACCTCGCCGGGAAAGAGTCAGACATCCGGCTCACGCAGGCGACGATCTGCGAGCCACTGGATGTGCATATTACGACGGCCCGGCAGTGGTTCCAGGAGATCGAGGAGCATATCGTTGAATGAATTCTCGCGACGGCCTGTTTTGCGTGCCCCGGCGGGGTGCAGGGCGAGCCAGCAAGCACGTCCTGAGAGAGACATATGTCAGTTATAGATACTCCCGAATCGGCGGCACAGCACGACTCTTCGAGTGTTTTTGCGTCGGTCCCAGCGCTACGGTCGCCAACGAAGGTCGCATCGTTTGTCGAACGAGTCCTTGTCGAACTTCGGCATGAAGCCGTGGCTGCTCGGTACGTGACCGAGCTAGACCAAGCCGGAGCGAAGACAATCTGGTGCCGGGTTGAGCACACGCCATTGGACGTCGACGCCGCGTATGTCCAGATTCGAGACGACCCACGGTTAGGGGTTGGCGTCGAGCCGTGTTCGCAAGCGACGGTTCGGAAACGACTGTGCCAGTGTCTTGACCACGATCGGACTGGGCGCGTTGATGTCCGACCGCTGGCCGACGTTTCGATGAGCGACGACTGAGCTGTGCTTCAGGTCTGGTCCCGCATCGGTAGGTCGAGATCACCGAGGGCAGCGTGCTGGCGGAGAACACAGAGATGCGGGCAGACAGTCGTCGCCTGGAAGACTTCGCAGCTACACCAGCCGGCGTGGGTCCCGTTAGGATGCTCGGCCAGCGAGCAGTTCACAGGACAGTCGCCGTCGACGGAGACGAGAAACAGGTCCGGGCGACCGCCCTTCGTTACGTCGACACTGGCATCGAGGGCGGCGTTCCACGTTGCTGACCGACGCTGTCGGATCTGCTGGAAGTCAAGATCACGGGTGCCGCTGGGCTGGCGGGATATCCACTGATCTGGGGGCGAACACTCGCTAGTCGCGGTTGGGGACTCGGCTGTTTTCATGATGAGTCCTCGTACTAACACATATATCCTCAAACAGCAAGAAAGTTGCTATAGAGGCGATACAGAGCGGATTTTGTGTTTCTCTAGTGGCTGAGAGAATCCAACAATGAGTAGTGGATACCGACGAGGGACTACCGGGCCGAAAAAGTTGAAGTGGCGCTGGAAAGATGCAACTGAGAATCGGTCGCTGCCCCAGTCGTGGGCCGACAACGGTCGCACAGAATCTCCCGAAGAAGATGAGGTGCAACTGTACGCAATCCAGTGTCGGGCTGGGCTCTTGCTTGAGTGGCTGGTCAATACACGAACGGGGAAGCTACTCAGAGGCCCGCTGAGCGAGAAGCCGGGGATCCGCGTTCTGTACGTTACCGCCGACGGTGAGTATGCGGTCATGAGGCAGTTGGAGGCCCGCGAAATTGATGACAGTTGGAAGCCGCCCAAGCAGTTTACCAGCATCATCGCGAAGCATCTGGAGGAGGCTGATCCAGTTCCAGACTCCAGCCAGGACTACTACCGACGGGGGGTTGAGGACCTGTACGACGTGGAGTGAAAACGGCGCTCTCATACCAATATGCTCATATATGTAATATTGTAACCGCGAATATGCACGACCTGACAGCATTTCAACGAGACTTATTGTTCGTAGTTGCTGGGAAATCCAAACCCGCTGGTGTCGCAATCAAAGACGAAATTGAAGAATATTACGAGAAGAAGATTCATTACGGCCGACTTTATCCAAATCTGGATACACTCATCGACAAAGGTCTCGTCGAGAAAGAGAAGAAAGACGGACGGACGAATGGCTACATAATCACCAATCGTGGGCGTCGAGAGCTTCAAGCCCGGTGCGACTGGGAGAATAAGTTCTACAACTGACCAGATTCACGACTGTCGGCAGGCCAGATTTTGTGCCTCTCTGGTGGCTGAGAGAGCATGGCTCGCCACAGATCGACGTCGACGAGATTGTTGCAACGCTTGAGGAAATTCGCCAGCGCGGGCACAGCGCGCACACGGTCTTCCGAGACTGGGTCAACCTCGTGCTGTTCGCACTGCAGGACCGAGACGACCCGTATCTGGAGATCGTTGACGACTATCGCGAGCGCGGCGATATGGCCCATCCAGAAGGACAGCGGTCGGTCGACCCCTTCGCCAAGGCGTTCGGCCAGCTCCAAGAACGGATGGCGGCCACTGACGCTGACGTTCTGGGTGCTGTCTACGAGGCGTATGGAATGTCCAGCGATGCGTTCGGCCAACACTTCACGCCCCACTCTGTTTGCGAGACAATGGCTGGAATCGCCGGCGTCGGAGACGAGAGCGATAGCGAGGACCGGGAGACGGTTTGTGACCCAGCCTGTGGGAGCGGTCGGACGCTACTGGTCGCCGGTCGAAAGCAGCCAGACGCGCTGTTTGTCGGGCAAGACAAGGACCCACTGTGTGCCCGAATGACGGCGCTGAACTGCTGTTTCCTGAATCTGGGTGCCTACGTTATCCAGGGCGACTCACTGACTGTTGAGTTCCAGCGAGCGTGGCAGACCTCGTACTCTTCGCTGGGTGGGAGCGTTCGCGAGCTAGACGACGAGGAGGTCGAAGAGCTTCACGAGTGGGTGACCGACGCCTTCGAGAATACGGTCGAGGCGGAGAACCAGCCCAGTCCAACGCAGAGGACAGACACGGGCGCGGAAGACCAAGCATCTCCTGTTGCGACGTCTGTCCCAAGTGAGCAGGCCAGTCTGGATGCGTTCGAGGGCAGCGATTGACGGCTGTTTTGTGTGCCCCAGTCGGGTGCGGGGCGTTCCAGTGAGAGCGTCCCGAGAAGACCCATGTCAAGTGAACCAGATGTAGAGCCAGACACGGCTCCAGACTCAGTCGAAAAGGTCGAACGAACGGACTTTGGATGCAGTATGGAAGCACGGTTGGATCGAGGCACTGACACTCGCGATCAAGACAGAGTGACCATCAAGTCGAAGGGTGAGACTGCTGCGGAGACGATTGCAGAGTTCTACAAGCTCTTGGAAGAGTACGAGCAGGAGATCGGTGGCCGGCTTCGGGATATTCAGCCCGAGGAAGACGACGAATAGAACCCACTTATTCACTCTTGCCTCCGAGCAAGAGTAGTAGCGGTCGTTGAGGACGGTTCGTGCGTGATTTACACCGTGGACGGTTTCAACCTCGGTAAACGTGCTGACAATCGGCCCGAAACACACGATATTTCGACCGAAGAAATCGAAGACACGTCTTCACTGCTGTTGCTCGCTGATGTGGTAGCAATTTAACCAATATACAGGTCGAATGGGTGTTTGTGTTGGTTAGCTGGTGAACACCGTCGATAGTGATGACGAATCATTCGAAGATTAACACGTAGGCCAGAAGGTTGATAGCCGAGAAGAGACGAATCCAATCACAGGCACCACCCTGAATCACCTTTCGGTGTCTGTGTACCCACCCCCACCCCATCCCCATTCGGTGCCGGCATAGTCCGGCACTTTCACTTTTACCCCGGCAGGCATGCCTCTATCAGATGGGCCACGCTATGAGCAATCATGCATACTGACGCCGAAAAGCTTGATCCCGAGGCGATTTACAGGACTAGTCCGATTACTTGGCACACGTTCTAATGGTTTCGTAGACGGCCTCAGGCTCGTCGACGTTCTCTAATCGAAGCGGACCCAGCCCACGGTTCATCGAGATTGTCCCGTACCCCAGGGTCGACTGGATACGGTTCTGGTTCAGTTCGTGACTCCGGAGTTTATCGAATCGGATCCCCTTTGAGTGGGTACGGAACAGGAGCTCGTACTCTTGTTCAACGCGACTGCTCGTAACAGTATAGGTTGTCCTAACGAGAATAATAGTTCGGACCAGAAACCGGACTGTCAATACAAGTCCGAGCAACAGGACAACGAGTGCTGCCGTATTTGTGATATCTGGCGATCCAAGTGCCTCTGGATTGAGTTGGAGGTACCCAACCACACCCAGACTGAGGAGTAAGACGACGGCCAGTCGAATCAACGTTGGCTTGGTCGTCGGATTGGTTTCGAGAATGACTTTTTCGTGATCATCTGATTGGCCTGTGGTAGTCGACTGATTCGATTCATTCGATGTCTGTTGGTCTTGTTGTGACATGTTAGGAAATAATGTATGCGATGATGGACCCAGTAACGTAGACGACCGGTGAGAGGGCGACAGCGAGGACGGTAATCGCCGCATTACTCCGCGTTGCCCGATGGTTGATTCGTGCGCCGAGATACAGTGAAAAGAGGTAATATAGTAGCGTTAGCGTTAGGATCGCCAGAATCCACTGGCCCTCGGTCGAAATAGTAGTAACGCCAAGAGAGTCTGGCCGCCCACCAGGAAGCTCCACTCCTGCACCGAGTGCGTCAATAATGGCATAGACGAACGCGGCCTGAAGGTTCCTGATGAGTTGGCGTGCGCCACTGACGCCAGCTTGGTTAGTCAGATACCAGACAGCGGAGAACGTCGCAACGAGGTATGCACTTGTCGTGTACACGACAGTGTGCATGCTCTGGACAATACCTTGCGAATCCCGAACGATGAGAACACCCGCGTGGAACGTCACTAGCGTGATTGCAGTTGCTATCGAGATGAACAAGGAATTCTGAATAAACGCCATGAGCAACTGCCAACTGGCCACTGGATCAATACTATATGAACCAGCGATTCTGGCGTAGTTTTCTGGGGCAGGCTGTGAGGACTGAATACCAATGCCAGCGAGGGTGAGCGGGATCGCGTATGCGGCAAGGTTCACGACATAGACTCCCAATAGTGAGCCTAATTGTCGGATTACACCAAGTCGGGAAGCCCCATACGAATCTGTTTGAAATTCTACAAATTTGTGCGGGCGAAAGATGGCATCAAATCCACCGCGTAGTATTGCCCCCACACCTCTCACAGGCATATACGCCTCTTATTTTATCAGGGATACTTAGCTTTTGGTTTCATAGTACTTTTTGAATAGTCTGTTTTTAGTATCGACAATAATATTGGTTGAGTATGACTCGTCAGGCTGGGAAATTACCCTTAATAATTACCGTGACTGTGTCGCTTTGGATCGCTGGACTTGTGCTTGGGTATTTGCTTACCCTTGGATCTACCCGGGATCTTCTCTGGGCCTGTTGGGGAGCCTCAGTTCTTTTGGTGCCGCTTGTAGCCATTGATAGTCGACAAGCTGGGTCATTCTCGTGGCCGGTCATCGGTGGGACCCTCGTTCCAGGACTCAATTTGGTTGTGGGTGCCGCCTACGCCCTGTCACAGTTCCGTCTCCGACACGGAAAAGCGAACAATCGCCACGGCTTGCTTTTCTTTTCTGGAATCTTTACTGCCACACTCGCTGTTGTTATTGCCCCATACGTGCTTGGTCCAATCGCCCTCATCTGTGGCTATGTAGTTCGACGACAGTACAGTACCCGGGAAGGGGCACTTATGCTGACAGCGGGGAGTGTCACCACACTGTTCGGGTTGGCGCTAAATGTGGTCATATTCCTGTTCCTTCGCCCTGGACCAATTCTCTGAGACCAACAAGATAGCAATCGGTTAGCCATTGGGCAGAACAGTGATACCACGACGAATGCCACCAGCAGTCGTAGGTATGGTTTCTTTCTGAGGCTAGAACGGATAGACTGCTGACCTTGAGAACACACATCTGACACTAAGGACTCTCGTATAAGGGTCACTTTCAAATAATAGAATTCACTTGATATTAAAGCAGCAACAAAGATGGGAAATATTAGATCGAACATGCCTGGTCTATCTACACGAAGGCAACTGCTGACGGCAGTCTTAGCAGGTAGTGTGAGTGGATGTCTGCGGTCCACGATGGGCAGTCAATCACAGGAAACAGAGAAAGTGGATCAATCAGGCACAAAAGAGGGCACGGCGACACAAACGGATCTACCAGCTAAAGAGTGGACCCAGTCGTTTCCGGCCCCACCAACAACCCAACCGTTGATTCGTGACGGGAACGTCTTCGTTGGATGTCAAGATCACAATCTATACAAGATTGACCTGCAGACTGGACAGCAAGAGTTCGCGGTAGATGTTGGAGATGAGGTCGGTAGAGGGCTCACATATGCTGAAGGAGTAATCTACGGCAGTAGTCCCGCTGGTGTCTTCGGCATTGACACTGAAACTGGTGAAATAACGTTTTCCACCAGCGAGCAAATAACTGGATTCGGTATCAATACGCCGCTTGTCTCCCAGGGCCGCTTATACTATTCATCGGGTTCCCGGCTTACTGCATTTGACATCGCATCCGGCGACCGTATATGGGACAAACGAACGGCTTCGTGGGGTGGTCAACCGGATTTAGCGGATGGCACGCTAATCGTGAGTGATGCGGGCGATACGGATACAATTCCAAGTGAAAAAAGTCGTATTTACGGGCTAGATCCAACAGATGGCTCTGTCCAATGGAAGACTGACATCACAAGCGATTCGCTGGTATCTGCTGTTGCACTCTCATCAGATCGTACTCTCTCGGTGTTTGTCGGTCGCTACGGACTTACTGCAGCGTTTGACACGGCAACTGGAGAAGAGCGCTGGCGGGCGACTGTTGACAGGGATGGCAATGTCGTTGGTCAACCAGTCGTCACCCAAGGACTTGTGATTGTGCCGCTCGGGGGTAATGGCATTTATGCGTATGATGTTACATCAGGCAGTCGTCAATGGTCTATAAATGGAACCGAAGTTGGAACTGGCTATCGTATTGAGGCCCTCAATGGGCATCTCATCACTGCAAAATCATCACTCTACGAACTCGCTATTGCGGATGGGACACTCAAACAGACACACGACCTATCACCTAGCGTAGCAGAGTCATTGCTTCCAGCGGTTGAAGAGGATTATTTTGTTTATCCTACAGCCTCCTCTTCAATTCGGTTAGTCAAGCGAACTCAGTGATTACAAGTCACGAACCTGGAAACAAACGGTTCCGTCGGTACCAGTTAGGAAGCACCGATTTCCAGTTGTGGAGAGTGCGTATGGAATCTGGTCAAGAGCTTTCATGACACCTTGACCACTTGATTTAGTAATCCAGTATAGCGAGTCTTCGGCAACCCAGACGCCGGTTTCACCCACAGCGGGTTGGGTTTGGACCGTACTATCAGCTTGGAACCGCCATTGTTGATTCCCTTCAGAGACGGCGTAGATACCGGTATCATCTGCGGGAACATAGGCCGTATCATCCCCAATTGCCGGTGCCGAAGTCGTTCTGCCAAGTGGTTCAAACATCCATTCCTCTGTTAGTCCGCCAGAGCCGATAGTCCACTTGTAGAGTTTTCCCGCATCTGTTGAATAGAGTGTGTCATCAGATAGTTGAAATTCATATCGGGCGTCAGCCAGAGCCGTATTTCCAACCTTACCTGTCGAGATGTTAACCCAGAACGCCTGGTTCCAGCCAGCGACTATAACCCGATCCCCAATCGGCGGCAAGAGCGACTGAATTCCAAGCCAGCTATCATACGTGGACGCAATCTCATCGTGGGTTTTGTTCCACTTGATTTCGCCCGATTCAACATTGAGGCCCGCCAGACCAGCGAAGTCCTCCCCATTTTCCAGACTATAACTATATCCACAAATCGCGACATTATCTGAAGTCACGATTTCCGTTGTGGTGTTGTGCAACGGTTCTTGTGCTGGAATTTCGGTCGCCCAGTTGACTTCTCCGGTGTTGATATCCAGAGCATAAAGATGTGTTCCCCCTCCAACAATCACTTGCGACCCGCTCACAGCGCCGCGAGTGGAAATATTCTGATCAGTTGAGCCGGATCCACTGATCGATTGCCGCCATTGAACACTACCATCACTCTTCTTTAGTCGGACAAATGCCGTTTCTGGTGAACAGACAATCAATCCCTCATCGAGATCTTGTTGGGTCGTAAATGAGGTCACGTCCTGTTGGTAGGTCCAATGTTCCGTGATTTCAACCGCAGGAGTACTTGATTGAGCCGTTTGAGTTGGCGATTTGGTATCCGTAGTTTGAACAGATGCTGTACTTGAGCTACTATTAGGTGATGTACGTTCTATCGCAGTCTGTGACGTATCGCTACTGTCAGTAAAGCTAAGGCACCCCGTAGAAAATGACAGTCCACCCAATGTCGCGATTATCTGTCGACGAGTCGTATCTGATGATATAGTCATGGAGCTAGTTTATCATCTATACAGTATGAAATGTATATGATATAAATGTTTATCTGCATGATATTTGCCTTTTTATCCATGAGATCTAAGAATTAATATGTGTCGTTGAATGAATATTTATTACGTTGCGATTTTGATCGATTGTTCATAATAATAAAGATCATCAGTAAATAGAAAGGGACAGAAGGTTGGTAATGCCTAACTTTCGTGTTTTCAACGGCGGTACATCCACTATTCATTTTCAGAAATTATTTGATTCGCTTCCTCACGGGTGCGTTTCGCGGCTTCTTGTGTGTATCCTTCGTGTGTGGTCTCGATCGATTTGTGACGGAGTACGTCTTGCGCCAACTGATGATTCTCGCGATAGATTTCTCGCCCGAAACCTCGGCGGGCGCCATGTGGCTTCAGTGGGTCTTCGAACTCGGAGTCAGATCATTCACACAGATCCACCAAGATGTTCCGGGCCGACTGGGTTGTGATCGACGGCGTCGGGTCCAGTGCCTTCGCTGCGTTGTCGAGTCTGGGGAACACAGCTTCGTCTTCATCGGGATCGCGGAGTTGCTTCCAGCGCCGAAGTGGGCGAATCGCATCGTCAAGAATCGGAGCAGACTCGCGGGTACGGTTCTTGCCGAACACCTGCATTGTGCCGGCTTCGAGGTCGACGTGACGCCACCGCAGGCCGTTCCGTTCCTCATCATCAGAGACGGCAACGAGCTCTGCGCTACGGACTGCTGAGTAGGCGAGCAAAAAACAAGCGCCTGGTCGCGGTAGGCTGCCGTACGGTCAATGTCATCGCCGATCCCGGCTTCGTCGACGCGGGCCGTCGCAGTGGCACAGATGGCTTCGCGGTCGCGTGTCGTCCAGTACTGTTGGTCTGTTTCCGTCTCATCTGTTGCGACACCACGCAGAGATATAGCGGTAATAGGTTTGTACAGTATTCTGCTTGAGGCCACGATCTCCGCTGAGATGCTGGGTATACTCCCGGAAGACGCGTTCATCGAGATCATCGAAGGTCGGATCTCGGTCGACGTTGTCAGGAATAATCCCGGTCCAGTCATCGCCGCCGCGGTCGTCGGCGGCCCACTCCGCAAATCGTTCCAACTCGCGTGCAGCGTTTCGTCGATAGTTCCCGGCGTCGCCACCGCGGCCTTTCCCCTTGTCCTGGAGGTAGCGCCCGAAGCTCTCGTCGAGAGCGCTTTCGAGACGAGAAGAAGACCGATCGTCGCTCACCGGCCCTCACCTCGGCGATACGTTAGCGAAATTCGTCGGCTGTGATCGTCTCGAGATACTCGACACTGACGTACCGGAATTCGATACGGTCGCTGAAGCCGTGTTGCGGGAGGAGCGTTTCGGCCGCCCGTCCCGCTGGTTTGTCGGTTGTAAGGAGAACAACGTGGTCTGCCTTCCCCGTATCGAGTACTTGAGCAGCAAGCCCTACGAGTGCCGTGTCCGCTTTCTCGGTGATATCCTCGTCGCGGTCGGTCTCGTTGGCGATGAACCGGCGTGCTTCGTCCATTACCGTCGAGACGAGCGGATTGGCGTAGTCGAGTTTGTCGGCGACGATGATCCACCCTTCCTCGAATCCATCGGGATAGGGAATGTTCCCCGAAGGATACTCGTCCGTTGCCGGATCGCCTCCGAGTTCTTCGTAGACGCGCTGGGGGATACGCAACGAGATACCAGCCTGTCGGAGTGCCCGGCGAAGCTGTTGAAATTTGTCCTTGTCCGGCCCACCACACCGGACGAAGACGCCGGTGTCGGCAATATAGACCGTCGTCATGCAACCGCGTCGACGTACTCAGTGGCAACCGGTTCCAGCGCCTGGAGAATGATCTCGGCTTCAAGCGGTGACAGGTCAAGTTCCCGGGCCGCAATCCGATGGTTGACCGTGCCGTCGACGTATTCGTAGGCGTATGCGAGGGCGACAGCAAGACCGTCGAGGCCATGGCGCTCGATATAGACGTCGATGTCTTCGTCCTGGTCGCGACGCGCCACGGCGGCGATAAGTGCCGGCGTGATCGTTTGGGTCTCACCATCCGTCGAGAGTGTGAGTGCAATCGACTCGGCGTCGTATTCGTACGGGCGTTGATCACGGGTCTTCTCCACTAAGCCAGCTGTTTCGAGATGCTGCACATAGTCGTAGGCAGTCCCCTGTGGAATGTCGAGCTCGTCGACCAGTTTGGACACGGTGACCGGACCGTGTTGCAAGATATGGGCATACAGCCGAGCGAGTGCCGGCGTGTCGAGAAGGTCGGCCACCGTCTGAAGCTGCTGAATTGGTGGCCGGCCTGACCGGGGAGGTGATTGCGCCATTTCGATTACGAATTGTGGATAATTCGTGATAAGGCTTCCGGCGAAGGTTCGGAACTCGCACCTGATCCAACACTCCCCGAGAGCTAGCCGCTTGCAGCGACTCTATCCCGGGAGAAGCGGCTTCGTGAGGCAGTTGTAGCATTCGTGCTTACCCGACGGCGACGGGGGTACGACAAAGTGATCTTGATTATGCTCGTAATCACTCCCAAGACTATGGATGCTCTACTACTCTCTACGATGACTCGTTACCGAACGCATCTGAAAGTTTCTCTCGCATGAACTCTCGTCGGAGTTCTCGTTTCCGCTCGTCGGTCAGGTAATCCTCAAAGACTACTTTCGCACTTGCACTGCCCTGTTCGTCGGCGATATCTTGGACGTGTTCCAGCAGGTCCTCCGTTGTGCTCGAATAGGCGTCGTACCAGAAGCGTCGCCCCATATGCGGTTTCCGGGCGACGCCGTCGATCTCCTCGGGGACCCCAGCTGTGTCGGCGAGGTCGTGGAACCAGCCCGCGATTGTCGTGCCGTCGACGTGGCCGGTTTTCGAGCGCTCCGAGGGGAACAGATAGCCATCGACTCGGGAGACGTGCCGCCGGGCTACGTCTTCGCCGAAGACGATGGCGACGGTCCCGGGCCCGTTCTTTCGCTCGTCGAACTGAATGTATGGGTCGTCGGCATCGAGATGGAGCTGGTCCTGGTGCAGCGCCGCGACCTCGCCAGCGCGTAGCCCCCAGCCCGCGAGTGCGACGATGAGCATCCGGTCGAGGCTGGTGATGGCGGCGTCGAACATGGCCCGGACGTGCTCGGGCTCGAGGGCGACCGGGTCAGTGTCCGAAGAGCGAGTCCACGAGAACCAATCTTCAGCCCCGTTGGTGGGGTTGACAGTGGCTACATGCCGATCTTCGAGCCAGCCGTACCACGTCCGTATTGCATCGTGCACGCGTGCGATGGTGGACTCAGCGTACTCATTCGACATGTAGGCGAAGGTCTCCCGGCAGCGGTCGACGGCTTCGGTTTCTGTGATGTCGCTGTCGGCGTCGACGGGCGAGAGGAGATCGTCGGTGTCGTGGCGCTCCCGGTAGGAGCGAGCGTAGCGGGCGAGCCGGTAGCGCATGGTCTCGCGGGTGCTGTCCGTCCAGTCGTCCGCGGCCGATTGCTTGGCATCGAAATACTCCTGGAAGGACTCGCGTGTCTCGTCATGTTCGATGTCCCAGTCGTACCCACTGGATTCGGTGTCGTAGTCCAGCATCTCTGACCAGAACGTGGCGAAGGTGGTGTCGTGGTACTCTTTCAGCGCGTACGTGAGCCCGCGGAAGCCGTTGTTCGAGAGCCACTCGTAGGAGGGGCGGTCGGTCTCGGGGTCTTGGCCGTCGCGTCGCAGCGCCGGAACGACCACGGCCTCGTACGCGTCGGCGAGCTGGGCTTCGGTGAGCAGCGTCCAGGGCACGTCGTCGGCCGAGTGCCACGGCTTCGTTCGCTCAATTCCGGGGGAACTGTCGTGCTGTCCCGGTTCTGAATCTGAATCAGCCGATTTCGGCATGCAGAGCTAAACACATTGAATCCTGATAGTTCTGTTGGGACAGGAGACGTGTGCCAGACTTATGCCTCTACGGTGGTTTGGCAAATATTGCCATAAAGTATATATCGCTGTATACAATCGCCGCGTCGCGGAGATCACGTTTTCGGGATCTCAAATTCTACCAACCACTAGATTGCTGATAAATTCGTTGGGCAACAATACCGTGGGACTAGACAGCTATGAGTTCGGTCAGATTCTGAAACAGTCGTTTTTGCGACTAATGTGACGACTTGAAACCACTCGCCGCCGCGCTCAGAACTACGATGACTTCAAAACGGATGTCGACGGTTGATGACGACGCCCCCGCGCTCGCGGGGGCGATCGTCTATCACGCTGGGGAAGTCTGTGAATCAGCGGATCATCTCTGGCGTGTCCTTGGAGAGGTATCGATTCCAGTTGATGGACTTACCGACGACCGCCAGCAACACAAGGCCGCAAACGGCACTGAACCGATGGCTCGGGTGTATCTCTATCAGGAGATCTACGACCTCGCCCAGAGCGAGGTCGCAGATCGCCTCGAAAACCGACCGTCACTCCTGAAGACGCTTGATTTGGACAAGGCACCGAGCCAGCAATCACTCTCGTACGCGTGGAAGCAGTTCAGTGAACAGACCAAACGGACGCTCAACGCGGCAGCTACAGGTATCGCCCAAGAAGCCGTTGACCGCGGCGTCATCTTGAAAGCACGAGTTCCACTCATCCCAGATGAAGATGATATCGAAGAAGACGGTGATGAACCAACCGTCACACGCGAACACGTTCGAAAGCAGGGGACCAAGATCGTCGAGCTCGCCCGAAGGCACGCCTTCGGCGAGTTCGACTCTGATAGGGCTCAAAATAGAGTTTACGAGGACGAACAGATCCTCGATCTGTTCGCCTCGGCATGCCTCACTCAAGGAAGCGCCCATTCAGAGGGTGAAGCTGGCTGGTTTCTTGACGAGAACGATGCCTGTGACGACTCTACGTTCCTCCGAGTGATCAAGCAGTTCGCAATGCCGGCTGATCGAGACGTGCCCGTCTCGCTCCAAGACCAACAGATCGAGGATATCGTCGCGTTCACCGAGGTGTTCCGCGAGTATCTCATGGACGCGTTCGATACTGCCACCGAGAACATCCTCCAGACGATACGTTACGAAGATCCATTCGACGACCGCCACGTCGTGGCGGCCGTCGATTTCACCCACGTCCCCTATCACGTCTGGCCGTGGATTGACAAGGACGAACAGATTCCAAAGTCGACGTACCCGCCGATGGTGAGCGGGTACGTCGACGACGGTGAGTTGAAACACGGCTACACGTTCGCGACGATCACAATCGTCGGGAACGACGTTCCGATTATCCTGGGGATTGAGGGCGTCAAAGAACACTCAGACTGGGAACCAGCCGAGGCGCCGGCTGACTCGAAAGCAGACGTCGTTGGGCGTCTGCTTTCGAGAGCCCAGCAGTACGTCGATCTGGACGAAATCCTGCTGGATCGTGGCTTCTACGCGAAAGAGGTCCGTGCAGAGATCAACAGTCGTGGCCTACTGTACACGATGCCAGTACCGAAATATGAGTCAGACTACAAGGCGATCAAACACATCAAGAGCAAAGACGGGGTAGACGCCGCTGTCAATCACGACGTCCCCGTCGGGATGGACGGGGACGTCGATCATACTGCAGAATATCTGTACGTTCCAGCCACCAGTGACGACGCTGAAGGCAAGTATGCCGTATTCGTGACCAATCGCGATCACGTCGCTCCCGACGAGATCGCTCACGTGACGAACGGCTACAGCCGTCGCTGGGATATCGAAAACCAGTACAAGTCGGTGAAGGCGTACCTTCCGAAGACCTCCTCAACAGACTACCGAATACGGTTGTTCAACTTCACGTTCGCAGCGTTACTGTACAATCTGTGGCGTCTCACTGACTTTCTGGTGAAAGTCGGCATAGAACGAGAGATCAGGTCGCCACCGGTCGTGACCGCCAGGACGTTCGTCCGGGCGGTCGGCCACTCTCTCCGAGAAGTCGGATGAGAAGGTGATACTGCACCTGTCGCTCGCCTGCGGCAAGCCGCAGGACTCGCGGTCTGAGCACGATATCGGCTGTTCTCTTCCAATCGGCCCGTCTCTCCTCGTCAGCCGGCGACTGATGCATAGCATCTCCGTGAGAACATCTCAAACTACGTCTGATTCGACCGATATTCGTTTGTAGATGCTCTATATCCCGAAAACGTGGAAGTTGAGACTGCACCGGGCTTAGCGGGGCTATAATGCGTGGATTCAGCCGATTCAGTGAACGGGAATTGACTTAGATTGCTCTCCAAACGCCCGATCTTGTTGCACTGCCACTCATGTTCGCGAATTTAGACGACTTCCGACAGCGTTGCCACTCAGACACCGCGCTATTACGGGTGGAGAACCTCACTATCCGATTCCGGTTTCTTTCTTCAACAGCGTCAGCGTGTTGTCGGCTGTCACAATTGGCGAGTGTTCGTATTCACCGGTCAATTCGACCTGTACGAGTAGATCCACCGCACGCCAAATCGAGTACAACAGACACGCGAATGCGAAGTAGAAGAATCGGAGTCCGAAGTCCTTCGAGGTCGTGGCGGCCATGAATCGCTTAATCGACCTGTAGCCACTCTCGATCTCCCACCGATACCCGTACTCAGTGAGGAAGCCACTACCGCGATTAGACATGAACACCGAATACTGTCGGTGATCGTCGTGCTCAGAGTCTTCTTTCCGGCGGTAGATCAGCGTCGTCTCGTGCCACTCGTTCTTCCCGAGATGGAGTTTCCTATCAGTCTCGTATCGGTCTTGACCCCGCTGGAGCAATCGCTTGGCCTGTGCTTTCTCGCTCGTCTGCATTCTCTTTGGGACGACGTACGACAGCCCGCGCTGGCTAAGCATCTCTATAATATGCTGACTGTCAAACTCGCGGTCCATCAGCACGTTATCGACGTGAACGAGGTCCTCGGCAGAGTTGAGCAAGTCTTCGACTATTTCTTTACGAGTCTCACCCTTTCGGACCGGGCGCGCATCCAGCACGATTGGAACGGCGTTGCCGACCAGTTGGACCGTCGCCCACTGATAGGCGTACTCATCGGTCTTCTCCTGTGTCCCAATAATCTCGTCTTCGTGCCCGGTCCTGTCGCCTTTGAACGGGTCCGCTTCAGTAATATCGATAGCGACGATCCCCGCTCGGAAGAACTCCTCTGTCTCTTCGACTTCATCCAGTAACCGATTCACAGCTTTCCGGTACATCTCCCGAACCTGTTCAATCGAGAGGTCACGAATCTGATCCCGATGGGCGTGTCCCAACGGCGTCCGGTCCCGGCTCGACTCGTGAACGAAACTGCGAGCCCCCTCGTTAGCAGCCAACCGTTCTCGAAGTCCGAGATGCGTTTGTAAGTCCCAATATGCGTTCTCGTGGATTTCACAACCATCACCACGATCTAACGAGAAGGCTGGCAAGACAATACGGCTGACGTGGTCCGTAATCGATGCCGCTTCGTCGAGAACGGCTTGATCGTCTGGGTCTGATTTGCTCGCTTCGTCATCTTGCGATGGAAAGCTACGTTCTGGCTCGCGCGGAACAGCAACGCCCGCGTTCTGAGCTTTGATTAGAATTGTCCGCGCAGCTGCCTCAATTGTCTCGCGAAGCTCTGTAGTGAATCGTTCGTGCCAGCTTCGCCATAGCGTCGACTGGTCTGGGACCGTCTCTATGTCTAGTTGTTCACGGAGTTCAGGATGGTGAGTGAGATACGTGAGGAGTGCCGTCTCGTGGGTCCAGCCGTGAAGTTCTTTGAGTAGGAACAATCGGAACAGTTGGGACATCTCGTACTGAATAGCTCCAGAATACCGGTCATGTGGCCCAAACTCGACGTACGCTACTGGGTAGTGAGATACGAACTCGTCGACGGAGTGGTGAGCCTGGTGGTCGAACCATGTGGACGCAACGGTCCAGATGTCTTCTTTCAGGCCGGCGAGAGAATTCCGGTCGTAGAGTGAAGTCGAATCATATGCTGGCCACTCAGCGTATGACTGCTGTGCGATTCGTCGAAAGACACTGCGTTGAGAGTCGCAACTCGCAACCACTACGAGATGCTGGCCACGGCAGGCTCAAGAATCCGTTTACTGCTCAGTACAGAGGAATAATTTATCTCACATCCAATTGTTGTGTCTGTCATGAAGTCTTGGTCCTCGGCTTTGGTCGGTATCGGAATCGGTGCCATACTTGGCTATGTCTTTGGTATACGGCGCGGAGATCTGTGGATTGGGGGTAGTATTGCAGTTACATCGTCAATTGCAGGGTACGGTTATCTTGCGTATCCCCAGTATCGAACCAGATGGTCTGGTCCCCACTCGAAATTCTGGTACACTCTCGTCGGTGTGTTGGCACCCACGCTGATGCTTCTTACGCCAAACAGTCCTCTCCTCTCCGATGATCTGTCGATAGTGGTTTTCCTGGGTTGTCTCTGGCTCGGCGGCGTTAATGCTGGCGTGGCACTTGTACACGAGTCCTCAGGCAATACCGATAACGAAGCATCATCGACTCTGCAATCGTCTCCCAGTGATTGACGCTCAATAAACAGACCTACTGCGCAGTTTATTCGATAACTCTATGCTGAAATGAAGCCACATTCAGAATAACGACTTCTTAGACAAGTCGTCGTCCGGTCAGTACAATTGTATGAGTGATCCAATGGTCCACATCGCTGAACCAGCAATTATGAGATAGCTCTTCCAATCGTACTCATTCACAATGGTATGAGTTTTGTGACGGAAGAATGCAAATAAACTGGCAATGAGTATAATTATTGCAGCAAAAGCCTGTACAGTCGTGGCAACGTTAATCTGTAGCTCCGTACCAACAAATAGGCCAGCTAACTCTGAAATCGCAACGGCGAAGAGACAAATTGCGACCGTTTTGGAGGGGTGCATCAATTCACACTAACTCTGTGCTGATGAAATACCTAACTCATATTTCTCTATCTGCATCCAGATTGAACAGCTAATTCAGCCAAAATGTCCCTGAATCTCATTTCGTATGCATTGAGACTGCCAGTCTCAACTACTGGCCCCAAATTCTGACCTCTAAGAAACAACATATTAGTATAGATCGTGCAGGAGACCAAGATGGACGTCTGATGCGTGAGAATTTAGCCGTCTCAGCGGTTACAGTGGGCTGAGAATGAAGCAAGGTTGGTTCATGATAGGTTATATTTTAATACCTGCGAAGAAATAACAAATATGTGACTGATAGTTTTGATAAGCTAGGGGGCGAATATCTGCGTATCAAGTTGGCCCTTGTAGTATGGGCATTTGTTACAGTTGCTGCTACCCTGATAGTGGAGATGTTCATCAAGAATGTATTTGGTTTAGTTCTATCTCTGATAGTAGGGATTATATTCGCGTTCGTCACATACCGAGGAATTTAGATTTTCTTGACTTCCGATCTGACCTTCCCAAAGTGATCAACTTCATGATCGCACATTTATCCAGCTTGGTGTGGTGACCTTCCGAACTGTTGAGAGGACTGCTTTGGTTTTCTCGTGAAGCGGTTCGAATGCTCTTGCACAGGTCGTGGCTGTGTGGGTCATCGTGACAGTTGATGACCCACACGCCACTCAGGCTATTCATGGAAACTGACGGTTACAACAGTGCGTTCGTTCAGTTATCCGTCGAATCACACGCATTAGGAGCGTCATTCTGGACTACATATATCTGAGCCTTAGACAAGCATCTTAGATAGCTGTCTTAGCTAACTGTCTTAGATAAGACTCTTGGATTAGTTGTCTGACGTAGTTACTTATCTTAGAAGGACACAGAAGAACATATGCTGAGCTACACAGTGTACTCTGAAGCTGGGGGCGTCGGCAAGACATCGCTGACCGCGAACCTCGCCGTCGCACACGCCCGGGCCGGTCTCGATGTCCTGACCATCCCACTCGATCCACAGGATGGTGACCTCTCCAGACTGCTGGGCGTCGACGACGACCGCGCCGACAGTAGCTCCGACAACCTCGTCCGGCATATGGTAAACAGCCCCCGAGGACCGTTCGAGGACCTCATTTGTACCGCCGACGGCGTTGACGTCGTCCCAGAACACAATATGCTTTCGGACCTCTCGGACCACCTGTCCCGTGAGCAAGACAAAGCTGAGGAC
The DNA here is from genome assembly GCF_001485575.1 of Haloarcula sp. CBA1127. Lineage (NCBI taxonomy): Archaea > Methanobacteriati > Methanobacteriota > Halobacteria > Halobacteriales > Haloarculaceae > Haloarcula > Haloarcula sp. CBA1127. The sequence continues at coordinate 93,810 of NZ_BCNB01000009.1, read as the reverse complement.
CTCGGCGACGCGTACAACATCTACGCGCAGTTGCAGCGTGTACTTCGTGACGCCGGCGTTGCCGACAAGTACGACATCCTCATCTGTGACCCACCGGCAACTGAGTCGGACCACCTCTACAACGCAATCTACGCGACGCGGAATCTCGTCATCCCCGTCGAACCTTCCTGGAAGGGGCAGGCCAGTGTCGAGGGGCTTGCCGAGCTCGCTAGTAACTTCGCTGACCAGCTCAATATCGATGTCGGCGTCCTCGGCGCCGTCCCGAACGGTGTCAAGAACACGAGCGACCAGCGCGAGATGCTCGATGACATCGAGTTCGCCACGCCAGAGACCATCGGCGACAGGACATCGCTCATGGAAGGCTGCTGGAAGCAGCAGTGCTCTGCATTCCGATATGTCCAAGAGCATCGCGACCGCCGCCGCGACTACGAGGTCGAGACGCTTGCTCAGTTTGACCGTCTCGCCCGGTTCTTTGAGGCCGAAGGCGGCGTCGATGCACCGAGTCCGCCCGAGCCCGGCGCACTGGAGGAAACAGCATGACGGGCTTCAAGAGCGGTGCGAGTAATGACGACCCGCTCGGCAACGATGATGATAGCGACGGAGACGACAACGATACGCCGGCGATGACCGACGCGGAGATATCTATAGAGTCAGACACCGATGTCACGGAAGAGCCGTCTACGTCAAGCCTGCCGTGGATCTACGCGCGCAATGGAATTACCGATGGCCGCGCCCGGACCGTGCAGCTCCACCTGCAGCAATCGACTCTCGATAAGGAGCAAGCCGCGCTGCGAGACGTCGATATCACTGAATCAGTTAATAAAGCCGACCTCCGCGAAGCAGCGTATTTAGTGGGTCTTGCCAATTTAGACGCCGTCGCCGGCCAGTTACGGGAGTGGGGCTACGACGCAGAGTAACCAAGGGATATCTTGGAAAAATATACACCGGTCTCTCAGTTGCGGAAGTATGTACAGGACGATCAAAGCCGGCGCTGGCTTCGTGTTCGTTGGGACAATCGGCGTAATTGTCGAACAGACAATTTTGAGCACCAGTATCGAAGTTACCTCCGGACCGTTTTCAGGCGTAATCAGGGCCGTGGCGGCGCTGCCACAACTGAGTATCGTCGCCGGGTGTGCAGTTATACTGGCCTCTGTTTTGACAGATTGATTTATCAGAACCGGAAGCTCCTACTCTGGCAGCTCGCAGCAGACGGACGCTCGTTCTGTGGTATCCAGTTTGTCGCTCGTGAACGCGACCTGCAGAACGCTTCTATCGACGAACAAGTCCAAGCCTTCGTCGACGATATGCTCTCTGACGGAGAGGTCCGGCCAGAGTACGACGCGATGGCGGACTGGGAAGCCCTGGAAGCGAACCACGGCGACACTGCCGACCAGTACCTCTAGATCGGACTTCGACCCAGCGCGATTTTGTGCTGCCTCAGTGGCTGGAGGCTTTCCAGTATGTTGCCGACAGACGAACCACCGTTTGACCCGATCTTCGTCGATGAACCGCTGCTTATCCCAAACTACAAAGAGACGATCATCAGCAAAGTCGGCTTACCGTTCTACGCCAACGTTGACTGCCCCGATGAAGCGCCCGCTGACGAGTGCGAGCGAACCATCGACCTCGCGGAGCGAATCCTGCGCACCGGCGGCGTCCGAACCGGCTTCGGGCACCACGAAGAAGTCCGTACCTCAATGGAGTCGTGGGCTCCCGATGCCGACAAGGAATGCGACGCTGACCCCGGCTACTGGCGGTCGTCAGTGCTCTTGATGTCGCCCCAAGAGATGAATTTCGGACAACTGGACGGCGAACCCGAGGAGAGGTACAAGAAGGCCAAGACCGTGCTTGCGTGGGCCGCCGACTGTATCGACAGCGACGTCCTTCAGGAGATCGAGCGGTCCCAAGCCGAGGACATCAAGCAAGCGTGGCGCGACGCCGCAGAAGCCGAACTGACCCAACGCGAAATCGAGCAGTTCGCCGAGGACCCGCCAGACAAACTCGACGAGTGGACGAGACTTGACGCCAACCACGACGCTGTTGAGGTTGCCTACGTCGCTGACAACCATGGGACGCCGTCGGTCGCGGCCGTCTTTGAAGACGCTGACAGCGAGTTGGAGGCGCTTGAGTTCACGCTGGAAGAGTGGCAAGAGAACGACGGCAATCCTCGTCAGGCAAGGCCAAATCGGTACTGTGTCACGACTGATGGCGACGGGGCCTACGCCCAACTTCGGTCGCATCTGCTGACCTTCGAGGTCGAGCCGATGGAGCCGGACCCAGCTGTTCAGTAGCCCACAGACCGAGAACGATTTTTTGGCCCCCGGTCGGGTGCGGGGCGGTCCAGTGAGAGCGTCCCGACAGTACCCATGGCATCGAAGACCACCAACAGCGATCAGACCGGAGAACAGCAATCAACATCCAGCGAAGCGCAGTTCCCAGACCTTACAGTCCGCGCCGAGGGGACCGCAAACCGACTTCGGCGCGTGAATGAACCCGGGAAGGCCGATTGTCTCGAAACAGTCGAGGTTGAGCTAGCTGTCGAGTACGATATCGACTCCTACGACGAGTGGCGCAATCTCGTTGACCCAGACTACGCCATACACGGACGGACCGTTGAGAAGGGCACGATCATCGACGACTTGCTCGACAGACTTGAAGGCCACTACCGCCGGCAGTCGTCCTCTAGATATGAAGCCCCGGACTGGAATCTCACGGTGACCGGCTCGGCGACTGCGTGGCGACGACTCTTCATGGAATTTACCCAGATGCGCGGTTCAGATTCCGACCGTGCCGACAAAGGCACTCTTCGTCTCAAACGGTTGCTCGCCGCAGACCTCGTAGACACAGGCGCAGCGCTGGCTGCCCTCGAACTCATCAACCAGTATGATCTGGACAGGGCCACGGACACGTTCATCGCAGAAGTGACGGACAGCACGGGCGGCGAGTAGCCAACTCGTCCTATATCGCTCTCGGCTCTTACCGAAGACAGCAAAACACTGGTATCTGTCTCGGGGGTGGTAGATTGGGATGTGCAAGATGCACAGCGCGAGTCTTGCAGGAAAATCTACTCAAATCGCGGGCCAAGAGAATCAGTCGATACAGTGATGAATCCAGCGGAGGAGTTGCTGGGGTCATATTATTACGTCATCGTTCGGCTTCGAATGTCGTTGTCTGGCGATAATCCTCAATCTCTTCGCCATGTTCTGCCTCGGCGTGTTCACCGATAGCATCAACCAACTCTTCTGCGGCCTCGTAGTGCAAATTGATGCGACGTTCGATGTTGATCGTATCGCCTTCGACTTTCTCGTAGTGGTGATCCGCACCTTCCCTGTACCCATCGGGACCGTAGGTGTCGATGTCGGATTCGATGACATTCACTTCTTCCAAGCCGACACTCAACGTCATCTCTGTACTACCCGTGTTCTCGTCGATAAATTGAGCGTAGACGAAGGGAAGTGAGAGGTTGTGCTGCGCATACACTCTGAGCCCTATTATCAACCGTTCTTCGTCCTCAAATTCTTCCTTCGCCTCCTCTACGAGGCCGTCGGTCGGGATGTTTGGCTCGATCGTTTGGAGGATTTGATTGAAGCTGTAGGCACTCGCCATGTAGTTATGGACGTCAGTATTGACCTGTCGGTCAAACTCTGCTCCTTTGCCGTCTAATCCTTCGCCTCGGAAGGTATCGCAAGCATCGTGGATGCGATCTCTGTTCTCCCATAGGATGGCGAGTGCAGCGTTGAGTTCACCGAAGCCCTCTACTAGTTCTCTAATAACGTGCGTTTGTCTGTGGAGTGATTCTTTCCGTGAACTGGAGAACATGTTCAGGTGGTCATCATCCTCGTCAAGTCGGTTGGCTTCGTAGCTGAGGATTTGCTTGTCGTTCTCCACGGTAATTTCATACTCGGCTTCGCATCCGGGACAGGAATGTGGGGTGGTGTACTGACCCTCTTCCTCTCTAGTGAGTCGGTTTGCCTGGATGACGAATTCTGTTCCGCAGTTGTAGCAGGCAATGTCGGCGAGAAGACCTTCTATCAGGCGTACTAGTTCAGCGTCCATGGTTGTGGTTAAATTATGTGCAATTTAGCTTTGGTTGGCCCGTTTTTATGAGGTACTATATCCGAGTGGCGGACGCCGGTCTCAATAAAACCGTCCGGAGTCTCATTTGTGCCCCATATCTTGCACGGGACTCTGACAATCATCAGAAGCTGGTAGGAATCGTAACGGTCGTTTTGGGTGCTTGGTGAGCGGACGGTTCAGCGTGAGAAAGGTCAATCAAAACGAGACGTAGCTGCAGTCAAGCTCTGAGGTTACGGACTTTCTCGCTCTGCCATTCGAGATCGAGCAGGCCCTTTCTGGCGTGAGTGAGGCTGAACGGAAAGTCCTCCGTGTAGCACCCTCACTTTACTTTCATTCCTGTATAACTTCCACGTCACATGAAATCTGACAGATCAGACATCCCTTCTTCAGCATCATCCTCGTCAGATAGGTGTTCCTCTACAGATTCTCTCTCCAATCTGTGTCTGCACCCCATTATTTGACTAAGTTTATATTTTGTAAAGAGGAATTTCCCGTCATCTCTTCTTTTCCGACATGCTCCAATATCACGGAGATACGCTAAGACATCCTCTATTTGTTCATACTGAATGTCCCGCCCGAAGTGGTTTTTTACATCCTCGTAGCTCAGCGCAACCCCACCGTTCAGATCCCTGTTTAATATTATTTCCTCACAAATCCCAACCGCTAACGATTCATCTCTCACCTCCCGAGTCAAATACACCATGTTCGGGGGACTTTTCGGGACGTGAATCCCGTTGTTGAGTAGTTCAGTGAGGTCATCGTGACGTATCTCTCGTGTTTCGAGCGATAGAGATGTACCAGGGGCTACGGTTGCAATGGAACTCACATCTTCGAGTCGTCGCAGGTGTTCCCGTTGCTCCGCTGACCCTGATTGGTGCTCAATGTATTGATCTTCCTGCATTACGGTGCAGTGATCAAACCAGTCAATGTCTGAATCGAGATGATCCTCGGATATCGGGGTTCTGCTCAGGTGGTTTTCGACTGCCTCAAGCCCGATTTCGTTATATCGGGCTATTCGTTGAATATCGTCGTCAGTGATTCGTTCTGGCGTAATAAAATCGAAGAAGACGACGGTGTTACGATCGAGCAGTGTGTACGGAGGTTCTATATCAACGTCGTTCCGGGTATCAGGGATATACATAAAATCACCGACAATTCTGAATCCGAGATCAACCAACCCTCTATTCTCTTCCCCGAATACAGCTGAGTGAAAGAGGTTATGGGTCTGAATGTGTTGTTTCTGAGGTACCCACCCGTTCATTCATGCCCTCATTTTCTTGGCCGTCTTATCTATACTATAGGACGAATTAAATTCGTCATCGATGATTTGATAAAAGTCTCGAAGGCCTTCCTGAGTCGTATTTCCTCTCGTGTAGACTTTCAAATCTTTCTCTGACACGATTACTTCGAACGACTGCCCCCTATCCCCATCGTACACTAAGTACTGATTGTTACCGATCAAAGAGTACCGATACCGCTGTTTGTACTCTAGGATATCTTCTTTAAGACTCTGAGCGACGGCATCATCATCCGGATAGTCTTCATCTCGTAGTTCCTCTCTGAACACACAGATCGTCAGTCCGTCAAGTACACTGCCTTGATCGGCATCACGCAACGCTTCAGGAATCCCTCCGTCTGTCTCATTCTCGTCGCCAGATTCATCGAGAGTTAGTTGCGTTAAAAAGTACCGGTCACCCGGTGTGAGCCGTTCTGGACGGTGGGGGACAGCGAAGTTCTCCTGATCTTTCTGCTGCGTAGTTTCAATTATATTCTCAATCGTCTCTATCCCGACGTCGCCTGACCCTTCACGTACACGAGGGATGGATGCGTATCCGTGTTGACTCACGGTGCCTTTCACAGCCTCTGCAGGGCTATTTCGCTGACTGAATACGACGCGCTTAGGGCGAGCGTCGAAATCTTCTTCGACCTTGCGTAGATGATCGTCTGACCCCCCATGGACCTGCACGCTGATGTATTCGTCTTTAAAGAATGGTTCATATTTAGCGGTGAACCCCGACAAATCACGTTTCTTGTACTCTTTAACAATCTCCTGAAGGTTTTCTGAGCTCAGGAATATCCTGTCCAGAGATGGAATATACTGAATTAACCGTTCGATCGTATCCTCAGCAATTGTCTTTCGAACCACCGTCACTGCTTTCAGGTAGTCATCACCCTCAATGAGCAGAAACTCATCGTCACGACTGTATTTGGGCGTTGTGATGACCAGCAGTGACGCCTCATCATTCACTGGTTCGATAGAAAATGTATGCTTTTCAAAAAATTGCTGAGGTGCTTGATTTAGAGAGTCTGAAGCAACAAGCTCCTGAATTGTATTATGTAACTGTCCAATTTCAAATCCGTTACTAGCTGCTGTATACAGCTTCAACTCTGTGGATTGCTTCTTTTTTTCCCTACCTTCTTCAGCAATCTCTTCATCCGTTTTTGTGACGAAATCTACGAATTTTTCGAGTACTTTCTCAGTCGATTCACTCTCTACGTCTTGGTCGCTAAAGAGCAATATTGATCACCATAGGTTCCCGGGATGGTTCGAACGTCTCTCTCACGGTATAAATTGATTATCCACGCGGCCAAAGTAATCAATTCGCGTTCTGTTTTATTTCATCGTATTCGTCACTACTAGCCTCCTGAGCATCATACAGAGTCCAATCAACCTCCTCCAACTTCGATAGCTTCTCCCTGATTACGCCGATTGTAATCTCTTGATCATCGCCCGTCGTTGTTGTATACTTTACACTGAATGCCAAGGAAACCTCTTCCACATCCCCGTGAATCGATTCTAGCGCATCACCGATATCTTCCTCACCTAACTCTGAGTCATTCCTCAGGAAACCACCCATTTTCATCTTTACAAGCCTAGGCCTGGCAACGAACTCCGTTGCTTCATCCCCCGTGTCAGACAGCGCACCTCCCACATCAGTCGGCCACCACGTCCCCTCATCAGTCCGTTGCAACGGGACCGCATTTGAAGCATAGTAGATCTCTTGATCTTCCGGAACATCATACGCAACCCCAATCCAGAGTCTGAGATCTCGCGCCGCCGAATTCCCGTTGTTCACGAGTTGCAAGTAATACTTGTTCGCCTCATACGTTGCCATGTCAGTCTCGTCCACTCGTTTCTTCCCCCATTCTCTGTCTTTAACGCCCACGATTGGCGTGTATCCCGCTCGCATCAGTTGTTCTTGTCGTGATGCCAAGTCAGTCTGCGTGTTTTGAATGAAATACTGCATCAAATACGCAGTAAACAGTAGCGCAGACAGCAGTACTGAGAGGGCTGTATTGTGCGTGTCTGCGTATTCTAATACACCGTTGAGGAAGACAGACCCATCTCTGAGCATAAAATCTCCCGCAGACAGTACAATTAACCCCAATATGACTATCAGTAAAGCTTGAGAGACTCTCTTACTGATTGTTCCCATGGAATCCCTTACTCTTACAAACTATATTCAGGACTTATAATCAATTACTTCTCCAAAAGAGGGTGTGATAAACCAGTTCTCAGACCCTTGGTATGCTACGGGGATTCACTAAATACAGGGGAGACAGCGACCAGCTAGCTGTTTGCGAAATGCCAATATTCGCAGCGTCAAAAAACGCTATCAAATAGCCTGCCAATCAGGAAGACAACGACGAATGCACCGAACAAAATCACCACCGCTAGAAGGAAATCGGTGGGACTTCCCGACCCCTCAAGACCAATTTGTAAGGCGGGATACATCGTGTTCGGAAGGTTGGGTTAGAAGAGTAAATAGCCAGTGGGTGACGTGCTAAATTCGCAGTTCTACTGATTGGCTGATTCATCCGAACCGGTGTGAAAATATCAATCACCGACTGCTGACTTCACCCTCTACATCTTGCACGGCAACCAGTGACAACATCATCAGGTCGACAGCTGTTTCACTGGATCAGGCAAGACTCTCGCTCTCTGTCGGTTTGTGCTTCCCCCGGGGCCGAGGTTTAAATACGATGACGAACGCAACCAAGCGTGTGACTGACCGAAATCCTGAGTACGATCCCGCTGATATCCTCGGCGCAGCGAGTTCCGACCCTGAAACGAGGGGGAACGGACGGGAACGAGTCCTCGACTCCACCGGCTATCCCGACCGTACAGAGGATGAGACTCGTACCTGTCGGACCTGTGGACAGGCCATTCCACGGGATGAACGCCAGTGTCCATTCTGCGCTCAAACCGGCATCTCAGAGACTTCGTTCGACGATCAGGATAGCAGCCCACTTGGGGAGTGGACGTTCGGTCGGGTGGTGCTCGCGCTCGTTGAAGCGAATACTGACTTCCATGCACGAGCCCTCGGCGCTGCGGCCTTCTCCGTTTCCGACAGCATCGCGAGCGTCGAAGACACCTCCCATGGAACGGTGAAGTGTCGAGCAGCGTTCGGGACCGAGCCAGCCGCCACTCTCACGAAGGGCTGGCCCGACCTGCCGACCGAAACCACGATCGACGCGGAACCCGGACAGGCGCTTCTAGAGACAGCCGACGAACAGACCAACTGGGACGGGGATGGGGACGACGTCCAGCCACGGATCTATCTCGAGGACGGGTCACCAGTTACCGACCGCTCGGAGTTCCAGCAGCTCACGGATGAGTTCCGACAGGACGACGGCACGTACTGGCTTGTGCCCGGCGTTGTGAAGCGCCATCAGGCAAGAGCCGAACCGGAGATAATCGGTATCGGGTTCCACTGTCGGCAGTGTGGCGCCGTGACGGGACACGAATCTCACGGGCTCGATGGCTTCGAGTGCCACCCACACCTTGACCGCATGATCTGGACCTGCAGAGAGTGTGGGCAGCACCGACACGAGCCCGAACAGGAGGATGACACGGCGGACGTCACGGGCTATGAGCATCTTCCCGACGGCGTCTCACCCGAGGACATCCACGGCGACGAGCCAGACTTCCAGGAACAAGAGTTTCAGGACCAGATCAGTGCCTATCGCGAGCGGAATGGCTTCTTCCCGTGGGAGCGGTAGTCCTCAGTTGAAATCGCAGTCAATCCGGCAGTAGTCGATCTAAAACGACACTCGTCCCGTCTTCGGTCCGGGGCACTGTATTCTCCAGCAAGTGCTCGTCAGCCTTGTGCGCACTAGCCATGTTGTCTCACCGATTCGAGGGAAATACTACCGCCTTGACTAGGTGAAGAGTACGATCCGTACTGTATTACTCGGGGTTCTGTGGTTCCGCTGTCTCTGGAGCGTACCCGGCCTCTTGGAGACTTGTCAGAACTTGCTCGATTGTTTCGAGAGTGTCGTATAGGTTTTCTGTGGTGCGACCGCTGCTAAGGAACTCGTTACTGTCTGTGTTCTCTACAAGAAGGTTAGCATGGGCGACGTCATTGCGGAGCTGGGTGACTTCGTGGAGGCGTGATCCTGCGCTCCCTTTCGTCGAGAACCCGCAGACTTGCCAGCAGGCCTTGACGCTGGAAACGATCGTTTCGAGCGTGGAAAACTGGGCATAGTGGAGCTCATTTAGAGCGACGTTAGCGGCTTGTGCGTCCTCATATCGGTCATCAATACCCTCGAGTTCGTCTGTAGTGACTGGCGAATTTCTCCAGTCTGGCTTCTTATCGAGGATGAGTTCCCGCAGGTGTTGCTCAAGATATGTGATACGGTCGAAGAGGTAGATGCGTGCTGGGGGGGTATTGAGGTCAGCTCGGGTGAGGATACCGGTGACGTGGCTGTGACCGCCAAGGAAGTAGAGGGGCTTCTCAATGAGGGCAGAAAGAAGGTCTGTAAACGGGGTGTCGCCGCTGATCATATAATCGATGGTCAGTGGGGTGAGAGAGTCGCTGAGAGTCTCTCCCTTATCGCTGTTCGTGATGTCATTCTTATGTACGAATCCGACTGGATCGCCGTCAGCGTAGACCGGGGCCGCATCGTATCCGTTTTCATTGAGCCACGCAGCGGCATCACTTGGTGACGTATCGCGGTCGAGATGTTCGATAGAGTGTGTAGCAAGTTCAGACGCGGTGCAGTCATAGAGGTCGCGTGGCATATCCGCTGGTGAAATTGCTGGATAAATTAACTCAACGGAATGTATGCAGTGCATCTGCGACAGACTTGGGTCCTCATCTACCCCAAGCTTAATGCACTATGGGCATATATTATATAGTATATATGCTTAAAGGACATTTCGAGTCAGCGGGGGCGAGTATTGAGTACGGTGCCGCTGACTGTCTCTTTCCTGTCGATGAATTGGACGCGATAGTGCTCCAGCACCGAGATGCACAAATTGCACTCGACAACGCTGATGGGTCGGACGTCGTGGTCGTTGCTCCAACAAGCCTTGCCACTAGTTACGCCCTCACTCAGCACACGCTCACTGCGATCCCTGTAGAGAGCCTTTCTACTGCGGTTCGGACACAAGTCGCTGACGCACTTGCGACTTCTGTCGATGGGTTTGAATTGATCCAGATCGGTAAGTGGAATACTGATAGTCAGAATCACTCACTTGCGGAATTCAAAAGCGCCTGAACCATTGCCCCGGACGACGTACGGCTGGCCTCGAATTCCAAGGTATAGGAAGGTGCTGAGCACTACGTTTCCTCAATGCATGAGTCACCGACACCTCTCACCGAGAACTGTGACATTCCAAGAGCATTCGTTGTTGACGAAGGCGGCTGATATATCAATGGCCGAGTCTACAGTCGCGAAGTGAGTACACAATACGCTCCGCGCTGAAGGCTATCTTCATACAAGTGGAACCTCCTTACGTGGGTGGCCGAGCGAGTTTGTGAACGCACGCTCACAAGCGATACGACGGGGCAGTCCCAATGCAAAAGTCCGGTCAAAACCTCAGAGGGTAGGTATTGTTGTTGCTTAGAGACTGTTCAAGTCGATAAACTCTAACTCTTCCTCCAGATACTGGTATGTGGATAGGCCTTCTTTTTCACAGTGCTCGCTCAGATTCGCTGGGATGACCTCGTCTCCCTTCGGGCCCTCATAGACTACAGTAACATCGTACCCATCTACCTCGACTACCACCGCAAGATCGGGATCATCGTGTGAAGATTTGATGACGTAGTCGCCGACCGTGAACGGATTTTCGGCGAATTCCAGATTCTCGTGCTTGTACGTATAGAGACTAATATCCTGATCATCGCAGTATGATGAGAGCAGGGCCGGTGAAATATCTCTCCAGTCACCGGGCCCCTCATCAAGTGAACTCGGGAATGCTACCCTGACAGCTTCTCCATCGAGTTCTTGTCCATACAGTTCGACCTGCGTTTCTGGGGGGAGAACCTCAATTACAACACCCACTGATGCATCTTCGTCGTCGCACTTCTGGACGCGATCTCCCGGCTGGAACGGATTCTCGGGAGTTTGATTCATATTTGCGGTGTTCGGCCCGAGGTCCTGGAGATCGTTCATTGGTCGAGTTGCCAAGTGTTCGAGTTTCTCAGGCGAGTTACCAGAGAACTGTTCCTCTGTCTCGACCTTCGATTCAAGCGTTTCGACGTGCTCCCAGCCGAGCAGAATCAAACTATCCTCGTTGTCTCGATGCCAGGCCATCACAATGATATCATCTTCAGAATCTTTCTCAACAAGCGTCTCAGGCAGGAATGACGAAACGTCCCGAGAGGTCTTAACGTCGATATTATAGCCAAAAACCTCGAAATCGTGACCAGAGTAGCTCTCTGGGTTACACCGTCGAATCGCATCCTCGTTCTCCCATTCCCACATCTCCGCTGGGAGGTACTCTCGACAGAACTGCTCAAACGCGATTTCCCCAAGATTTCCGATACGCTTCACATCAACATTATCTGCGCCCTGCTTCACCGCTTGGTGATGGGCGCGATCTCTATCTATTTCGTCAGGAGTAAACTGATACACACGTCAACCAGTAGACTCAACCCGTATGAATATTCCCCTGGATTCACTCCATGAGTCGGGGACGGCGTAGGTATGGAACTGATTTATCGGGCTCTGTTGAGAATCACTAGATCGTGCCGAGATAGGTAGCTCAATCGAGGGGCATAAATCACGTTCTCGGAGCGCTCATCTTGGAGAGCGCTCCTCAGTGTTAATTATGAACTGATCTAGAGCTCAATCCGGACACGACCGCTTTGAGGGTTGACCCCTTTGTCGTCACGCCGACGCCCGCGGAAGACGGGTGACGGTCCGCAGGGATGGCAGGTTTGATGACTTGACCATACGGTGACGGAACGATACCTCTAGAGGACGCTGTCCCACGGATGACGGGAATCAGCGACGGAACCGGTCTCTTGGGGCGACATCAAGAATACCGGGTTCGACGAGACGGGGACCGTCCTCCCGTTCGCCGGTGAGTGTCAGGCACAGCTGGCCGTCGACCTTCCCTCCGACAACCGAGATTGTACCGATTTCGTCGGGAAACGAGACGGTCGTCCAGCCATCGGGTTTCCGGACCCGCAATTCGGTCATCAGTTCTTCTTCTCTCGGCAAGCAGTATCAGCACTCTGGCTGGCATCCGAGCCATTTTGTGTCTCCCTCGAAGCCGGAGGAGAGCATGAGTACGACAGCACCTTCCTTCGAGGAGTATGACTTCGACCGCGGCGGTCGCGTCCGAGCCGACTGGACCGAGGGAGACGGCCCACTCGATGTAGTCGTCGGAACCGTTACAGAAATTTCGTGTTCCGGCGGCAACGTGATCGTCTCTGTTGAGGCTGACGACGACCAGTATCCCGACCGCTCGATCTACGGCGGGATCCATGATTGCGCTCCCGAGTGGGTCGAGCCACTAGAGCAATCCTAGTCTGACAGCAAGGGAACTCGCCCGTATTTTGTGAGCCTCCGCCGGGTGAGAGGCGTTCCAGAGAGAGCGTCTTGACTACCAGCTATGTCGGAAAAGCACACAGTACAGACCAAGCTAGTTCGTTTTGGCCCCGCTCTCACTCTAGGGGCTGGTCGAGAATGTCGAAGATATCGACAGCCTTGAACTCCTGATACCGCTCTTTCCCCGTTGTTTCGGTCAGGACATCCTGTGCTTCAAGTTCTTGAATTGCGTTCCGTGCTGTCTGTGCGGTCACATCCAGTAGCTCAGCGACGTCGTTCGTGGTCAGGTATGGCTGCTTGAACAGGCGCATCGCTAACCGGTCGGCAGCTGTTTTCTCGTGTCCATAGGTTCGCTCGTACTCTCGACGGAGATTCCGAAGATTGTTCGTTCGTGTGACTGCCTCGGCAGCTTGTGAGCGAATCCCCTCGACGAAGAACTCTAGCCAAGGCTCCCAGGCACCCGTTTCGCTGACTGTTCGCATCCGGTCAGCATACTCGATCTTGTTGCGGTTGAAATACGCGCTCGGATACAGATACGGTTGTGTGAGGTAGCCGTTCTGAATCAGCTGTAACGTGATGAGAATACGTCCCAAGCGGCCGTTCCCATCCTCGAAGGGGTGAATCGTCTCGAACTGATAGTGGACGAGCCCAAGCTGGACAAGGTCGTGGTACTCGCTGGTCGTGTTGCAGTACTCGATTAGATTCGTCATCAGCTCCGGAATCCGGTCCGGTGCTGGCGGGACGAATGGTTCCTGGAACGACGAGGCTGCCGGGAGATTGATCGGCTTCGCACGGAACTCCCCAGGGTATTCACAGTGACCACGCACGTCCGCCATCAGCAACTCGTGCAGGTTCTGTAACAGTCCAAGTGTGATCTGGTCGCCCTTGGAGAGCCGAGTCGCACCTTTAGTGATCGTCCGCTCGTAATTGAGTGCTTCTTGGACATCCTTCCGAGTGGTACCGCTATCGGCAAGTTCCTGGGACCGGAATACGTCCTCGATATCGATATCTGCACCCTCAAGCACGACCGATTCGACGGCTTCGCGACGGACCATTGTCGTGTATAGCAACGGATTGGCTTCCGTCTCGTCGCCGATCCCTTCCAGCCGTCCGAGCTGATAGATGGCGTCCTGCAGCAACTGCTGGAAGTCGGCGTCGAATTCGAGGGCATGTGCCGGTGGCAGTGGATCTGGAAGATAGTATGGCCGGCGTCCGAAGGGAACATACTCGCCAGGCGCTTCATCGGGAAGACTGTTGCCCGCCATTTTGCTTGCGGTCATCGTATTCGGGCTAAGGCAAAAACACCTGTGATATATTTTGGTTAGCGCAGCGAATATCCGACATCTCTATATATGCGGAAAACCGGACACCGCCGCTAACCCAAATCGGGGATACGAGCTACAGGAAGTTCTTGTGACTGGTCTTGGCGTCACACCCGTTGTGACCACTGGAATTGCTGTGGTCGCTTCGTTCGTGTTACGAGTACTCACTACACTCCTGACAACAGGGGGTCGCTCCCGGTTGCTGCAGCTAGCAAACAGCGGCGTCGACGGCGGCAGGGCACGTACCACCGCGTCCAGTAGCGTTGGTTCAGTGTCGGTTCCGATCCTATCCGGCGTGTGTCACAGGGTCAGGGCGTGGACTCCACCACAACGGGTGTGACGCCACCTGTGGCGGCTTTGTGGTCGCTGTTCTCCAGCAGATCGAGACCGACGTAGCGTTTTTCGAGTAACCCCTCAGCTGTCTCTATATCCATCGCGAGGATCTCGGTTTGTGTCTGGGCTCGGCCGACCTGCCGGGTTTTCTCGACGACGTCGTCGCCGCCGATGTCGACCAGTGTCTCCCAGACACGCTTGATCGTCTGGCGATGTGGTTCCTTCCCGAGTTCGGCGGTGAGGGCAGTCTGTATATCGCTTTTTGTCATGAAGACGCCGCTGCCGTCGGTTCGCTTCGTGGCAAACTCTGGCCAGCGCTTGGCGATGCTGATCGCGCGATAGGTGTTCTGGCGGTTCGAGCGCTCGACGAACATGGTCTTGACTTTCGATTGGCGGCAGTTCGCGAAGAAATCCAGCGGTGAACTGCTGGGTTCGATTCCTTCGGGGAGCTGCTCGGCGTCTTCCTGCTGGTCGGCGTCGGCTTCGAGTTGCTGGGCTTTGGCGATAGCACTCTTGGCAACCTCGCGGGTGGTTTCCTGCTGTGCTTCGAGGTCGTCAAGGCGCTGGTCGTTCGTGGCGGCGTCACCGACGGCAGTGGTGGCAACCTCGTGGGTCCGTTCGAGGTTGGCCTCTAGTTCGGTGACGCGTTCGTGGAGGTCATCGATAGTCGCGACCAGCGTCTCAAGAACACTCGAAACGAGGGGTGACACGTCGCCGTCGAGATCGCTGACGAGCGCTTGGAGTTCGTCGGTATCCATCTCAGCCTGTTCGATATCCATGTCGAGGTGGTCGGCGAGGGCTTGGTTGGTGGCTGTGTCGTCGTCGCTGGAGTTTGTTTGTCGTGGCATTGTGACCACAGGGCCCGTGCTCGGAATCGAACCGAGCAGTGCTGACCACAGCACGGGCTACCGGTGACGTAGCTGGCGCTCTCTAGACGAGCGGTTGGCTCGTGGCGACCCCGCTCCGTCTAGTGGATTTGCGTCGTGGCAACACGCCGCCGACTAGCAGTGCGTGTATGCTGCCGTCGCCCGGACCGGCGTGACACTGGGTTCACCGGTCGCGGGACACCCCCGCTGGTGGCAGTGGTACAGTTGTGGGCGACACTGTGGGGGCTTCGAGTGGCTGGGCGGCCAGATGCGGATGGCCGTGGAGGTAGGCCGGGCAGTTTGATCGGTGCGTACTCATTGTGGGCCTCCGCTGACGGCGAGGAGCACCTGTCTGGCTTCGCGTGTTCGTCTGGTTGTGGTGTCTGTCTGGGCCAGTGCAAGTCGGGCTGCGCAGGCGTCGAGGCGTGCTTGGGTGTAGCTGCGCTCGTAGCCCGGCGGATCGAGGACGCTCTGGCAGTACTCGATGACGGCGGCGTCAGTGTCGGCGTTTGATAAGAGGCACTTGGCTGTCGATAGTCTACGCTCCTGACGGTCCTGTGCGGTATCGTTTTGTGGTCTGATTGCTTCGGTCATGATGCCGTGCGCGACCGGGTCAGCGGGGCCCTAACCCCGGTGGCTCGATTTTGGTAGCCTATTGTTCCCCGGCGAGTCGCACATATTCGGTGATGTACCATCACAAGCACTTAGTGGTTGGCATCGTACTGTGCCAAATACAGTAGAACAATGCCACAAGTCATAGAACAAGGTATGCCCGACAAATCCGGCGGAAATAACAGCAAACCCGATGAAAATAGCAGTATGGGTAAGGAGGAAAGAGTGAGACAAGTGCTGGGTCTGTTGGTCGAAACAGAGCTTCACCTCCCGCCAAACGTTATTTTCCACAACTGTAAGGAGAGAGGTGCTACGTTCGAAAGACGGACTGTTAATCGATATCTGAAGGAACTGCTTAAGGAAGGATACGTAGAGAGAGTTGATAGTACTGATGGGTTCTACAAAGCGACTGAAAAGGGACGAAGATACTACTACGGAGACCAATCTTAGCGCTTCTTTTTGGCATAGTACTATGACAAGCACTAAGTAGCCGGAAGCCGTGACTATTGAGTAGGAACAGACGCGCTGCTGGGCGATTTCGTGCTTTCGAGAACACGAGTTGCCCACCGTGGTCACAACACGGCAGGCGCGTCGGTTCCTGGAAGAACCATGAGTAAGTCTGCCTCGCCGACTAGTAAATCTGTCGGCACGACTGACGCACATCCACAGGAACGTATCGCTCGCGAACTGCTCACGCAAGGCCGCCCGCTCTTCTTGGGCGTCGACGGCGAAGGCGCGGCATACTACTGGGACTCGTATGAGTTCGCCGTGGCCGTCGTTGCGACGGACGACCAAGCCGAGAAAGTCGCACTTGCCGAGACGCCGTATGAAACACTCGCAGGATGGTGCGAGTACACGCAGGACGAACGCGGCTGGGCCGTTGGCCCGCACGTCGGCGGCTCACTCATCGGCGATCTCGCTCGGGGGCTGAACGCATGAGCAAGACCGTTCGCTGTACGGTCGAGAACCGCCACCGAGTCCAGCGGGCCGCCCGAGCGTTGCGGGAGACCGCGCCGACCGCGGTGGTCGAGACGACGCCGCCGGTGCGTTCGGAACACAACGCCTGGACGCTCGACGCCGTGCTTCGAGAGACTGAGGGTGTCCCGCCGGAAGTGCTCCGGGAGCTCGCGCTGGCCGGGCTGACGCTCCAACCGACGCCCACGCAGGCTGAGCATCAGCACGTCGTTGCGACGGCCTGAGCGGGACAGCGATACCTCTATCTTTTTGATGATTTAGGCGTGCCTTTTGCATGGGTTGCGATGGTTTCCGAGACTACTCCTGACAGCTCGCGACCCCGCGCCGGGACCTGGTGAGGCAGGTCCCACGACAGCGCGAGTATGTATCTGTGGCTGACGGCCGAGTTGTATGTAAACCCCCCCTTGTACTTCCGGGAGGTACTGAGTAGTGCGAGAATAAGCGCCTTTGAGTGGGTTTGGTCTTGGGGACCGAGATGGTCCCGCTATGCAGTT
The DNA here is from genome assembly GCF_001485575.1 of Haloarcula sp. CBA1127. Classification (NCBI taxonomy): domain Archaea; kingdom Methanobacteriati; phylum Methanobacteriota; class Halobacteria; order Halobacteriales; family Haloarculaceae; genus Haloarcula; species Haloarcula sp. CBA1127. The sequence goes on along the minus strand of NZ_BCNB01000009.1, from coordinate 76,347 downwards.
CGGCCTTTTGAGTCGCTGTCAGGGCTATATTCTGATGGCGTGTGATAGGGTGTAATAAAGATAGCTTGTACTTCCGGGGTGGTGGGTCGCTAACCAACACTTGGTGGTGATGGCGGTCCAGTGTTGGTTAGCCGGACTGGCTGCTGATGATCGGTAGAGTGTCTTTTTACGGACTGGTTTCATTTCGGTGTAGGTCCTGTTCACGACCAATTCTGACTAGTACCAGAGCTTTTGTGGTCTGCAAGTTACAGTCACTGCACTGACCGAATCATCACAAGCGATTGTCTCAGTGCCCGCTGTTTCTCGACCCCATGCTGTGAGAGACTGGGGGTGTCCCGCCCGAAGTGCTTCGAGAGTTCGCATTGGCCGGGCTGATACTCCCGCTGACGCCTCCGTAGTCCAAGCATCAGTACCTTGTTCGGACGGACTGAGTGGACCAAGCAATCTGATCTCATCGGACAGATCAGCATGTATTATCAGGAAAAAATTCAATAAGAGTGAGGATACAAATGACATCGTGGTTCAAATAAACTTAGACAGAAAAATAGGGGAAGATGCTCGAATAGCACTGCTTACTTGCCTGTCGGCCCTCGTCCTCCTCGCCGGAGGTGTCGGCGGAGCAGTTGCGACAGCTGATGGTGCTCTCGTGATTTTGGGCATTACGGTGGCGAGTCCGATTCCAGGGGATTCCGTTGTTGCTTACAGTGTCGTGACGGCTAGCTCTGGCACTATCACATTCTTTGCCGGACCCGGTTTGGCTCCCCGAGGGGTCATGCAGATGCTTAAAAGCCTCGGGTACGCTCTATAACAACGGCTCTAAGACATTTCGTTTTAATATTTGGTATCCAATGTATCATGGAGTATACTCTGCTCTCCGAACCCGTGTGAGTTTACTGAAGATAGGTGGAGCTATCTATAGTGTTGGATTCCTTATTGGTTTGACATTGGCATTAGAGACTGGATTTGTGGACCCATCTGGTGTTCCTGGCGTATCAAGCGAAAGTTCGATACAGACCAATATTGAGCTACTTAGCTTAGTTGTAAATAACATGTTGAGCGTACTGATTATAGTCCTTGGACTACTCTCAATGGGGATCTTCACTATTCTGATTGGGTCTTATACAGGCCTCATTCACGGTATTATTATTGGAACAGGAATCTCTGAGTCTGTAGGGATTTATCGCGTTGCAATCTTATTCATTCCTCACGCAATTATTGAACTTCCGGCCTTATTTACTGCTATAGCGGCTGGATTAATCATCCCACTTGGACTCAAGGAGTACCTCCGAGAGGAAAAATCTGAGCCACTAACTCATTCAGACCTTGTTGACACGGTAAAATTATTTCTCGTAGCAGAGACTCTAATAGTCATCAGCTCAATAATTGAATATTCGGTCACGCACAGTATTATAAGATGAGTATCCTTATAGAGACTCTCGCTGAGGCAGTTGAGGTTTCATGCGTACATCGAGGGAATATACGAGACAAGCAGTGAGAACCCAACTGGGATTGCAACTAGTAGAACCGATCGCTTAATCCCATTAGAGGTTGCTACTCTGACGCCCGTCACCCATAGATAGCACGTCCACAAGAATAATGTATTATTTATAAGATGAAACAAAGACGTTGCTTTTAGCCCGATTACCGGGATAGTACTGGCTCCATCCACTCCCAAAAACAAAACAGCTCCTTCAAAAACTACGCTAATAGCGCCTGCAACGACAAGACCAATAAATCCCCACCCAATTACAGTCAACAGTTCTCTGAATTCCCCGCTTGTTCCAAATACATAGGTAGAAAAGGTGTAGATCGATCCCGCATAGAATAACCATAGCAAATAGAGTAGCGCCACTACCATTCCTGCTGTGACAAGATTCCCAATAACGTAATAGACTACCGCGTCGCTTGATGTGTTTCCAAGGGCTGCGAACGCTGAAATAATAATAGACACACCAAGCATTAATCCAGCAACACCCACAACGACGACAGAATAGCCGACTCCCGACTGTTCTATCTGTTTCACGAAAAATTTGGTTGGAGAATGAATAACTTTGCCAATCATACTATTATTGTATTTGTTTGTGAATTTGACCGTATTTAGATATATTGCTCGACTCTGTATTTTCAATTCAGGTAGGCTATAGACGCGATTCAGCTATACGTCGGCCACGTTTGGTGACTAGCGCTGGGTGCTCCGTTTCGGGTTTCGGGAGACTGAAGAGCCCACTCAAAATTGAGCACCTGCGATGCCGAAATCCATGATTCAGGACTGTACCTACCACTTCCCTCTCTTTGAATTAAATTTGATAACAGTACCTAACACTTATACATCATGTTAATAATTCTTACATGGAAATGACAGAGGCAGATGAGGGTGGACTAGAAAGTTTCACGAGACAAGACCTCCGCAAGGCAACCAAATTCGTTGAGGGGGATTACAGTGGTATCAATCCGCGATCCTTCTATCGGAAATTAAAGCGCGCTGTCGAAGAGATCCAAGACCCCGGCGGATTCAAATATGAGACGGAGGGGACGCAAAGTGCCGATCTCGAAATCGAGAGCGAAGACGTTGGAGCAAAAACGGGCACGATGAAAGGGAGACTGCGGGCCGACTCAGAGTGGCTTGAAGTCGGAAACGGGGAACTGGAATACCGCCCGTATGGCCCACATGGTGCCATGGGTGCTGTTTTGGGGATTGTGATGCTCCTGCTCGGTATCGGCGGTGGCGGTCTTCTCTGGACGCTCCTCGGCATCGTAGCAACAGGTGGCGGCATCTATGGCTATACCAGAAAAGAGTTCGAGACCTTCCCAATCATCCATCAAGACTCAATCCGAGTTCTACTAACTGGTGAGGTGAGCGAACGGACAAAAAAGGCGAAGACGAAACTCGGACTGACATATTTGCCAATATGAGCGTCGTCTTTTCTGGTGACGTCTTTGTCGCCGTCGATTCAGGGAGCTTAGACGAACTTGATTGGACCTTCCGGCGAGAGGTCGTCAATCAAGTCAAACGATGGCACAACGAAGTTGTCGAATCCGACCGAGAACGGCTTCAGGTCGAGAGCGGGTTTATTTGGCAACTGAAGGAATGGATCGACCGAGATGTCCAAAAACACCGCGGTGTTATTGAAGGGTGTCAAACAGGCCTGATTCGGGATGCCCCGTTTGAATACCGCGTCGCATATACGGACTTGCTGAAAGAGCAACTAACGGCAGAAATGCGTGAAACGCTGGAAACGCATGAAGATGAATTGATGGCGGAACTTGAAGAACTGGCTGAGGATGTCGATGTTTATGTCGAACGAGAAGGGCTACAGCACACCAGTCAACTAGAAGGCTCGTCTGGTGACCCAGATCCCGAGCTGGGGCCAGAGTAGCGTAGCTTCCATACCGGAAAAACCGCTGACGCGATAATTTTTGACCACACTATTTGTCGCCGAACAAATCGTCGGTAAGCTCGTTGAGCGGCACCGTTTCGCCGCGCTCTAACTCGCCCTCGACCGCTTCGACGTCGGCCAGCACCTCGTCGGAGAGCCGTAGCGCGACAAGTGCGGTCCACTCGACCGTGGAGTCCTCGGTGCCTTCGCTTGCGACCAGTTCGTCGCTTTCCATCTCCCGCAAGCGACACCGAATAATCTCGCTGCCGACCTCGATATCGAAATGCTCGGCCAGCGCGTCGGCGACCTCGGCGACAGTCAGCATCGGAGCATCCACAGTGGTCTCGTAGTCGAACGCTTTCAGCACGTCTTGTTCGGTCAGCTCCGCTGTATCGTCTGTCGGCATCATGAGCTACTTTTCTCCAGCAGCGGTCACTTCGGCTTGGATGTGCACGCGCTCGTAGGGCATGAACGGCGCTTTCGCCCGCCCTTTGCCCTCGCGGAAGTGGACAATGTCGGCGTCTTCGAGAACACCTATGTCGTTGCTCACCTGCGGGTTCTTCCGGTCGAGGCGGTCGGCCAACTCGGTGACGCTGTCGGCTGGCCCTCGTTGCAGTTCGCGGATGAGCGCAACACGCTGCGGCGACAGGAGCGTCCGCAGTTCTGACGGATTGTCGAAGTGGTGAATGGCAGCGGCCGCTCTCTGGTCCTCGAACTGCTCAATGAACGTGTCGGCTGTCTCGTCGACGCCGCCCCCGCTCTGATATGCAGTTCGTCAGGGTAGTCGTCGGGATCGTCGGGATGCAGCCACTCGTCGACAGGTGGCTCGTCGAATCGGGCGGTCACGGCAATGAATCGTTCTGCTACTGTCATAATACCTCTCTACAAATGCAGTGGAACTAGGAGTCCGTCATAGAAGCCGTCGCGACTGGTCTATCATTCCTGCTTGGACTTCCGGGAGGTACAGAGCATCAGGAGATTAAGCGTGTTTGAGCGGTCTTGCCCTTGAGGATCGAGTTGGTCCGCTATGTAATTCGGGCGCTTGAGTGCCTATGAGGGGCGTACTCTGGCGGTGTGTGATAGGGTGTAATAAAGATGGCTTGTACTTCCGGGGGTGGGGTCCGCTAACCAACACTCTTCAGTAGGAGATTGTTGATACGCTCTCGGTGTTCTGATGGGGGTCGACGAGAACGAATAGAATGCCTCTCTAACTCGATTAGCGATTATCTGACACCGACCAAAACCGCAAGATTGTCAGCTATCAACAATGTGCTACGATAGACCGACCTATTTGTTCATGTTCTTGCGCTTAGAAAATGTCCATGCTTCAAGAGAGCTGGGGTCTTCTCCTGCTTCCCGTAACTCTCTTCCGCGCAAGAACTTTTCCACCGCTTTCCTTTCGTCTTCATCAAGTCTGTTCTTATCGATTGATTGCAGCCTTTTTTCAGCCTCTTCTATGTCTATGAATGGTTCAAGCCATTCTGGATCGATATAGTAAAACCGCCCTATTGCAGACGAACGACCTTCCCGTAGGAAGCTATCAACCAAGTCCACCAGCGACTCGTCGTCTGATGCGTAGCTCTGAGACCACTCTACTGCTTCTTTTTGATCCCCCCATTCTATCCAAGTGTCAAGAACTCTGTCAAGATGATGTGGCTGCTCAGATAATTTATTACTCTCCGCCTTCCCTTCTACCTGCTCCACCCAAACTTGTTTGAGACTGTTGATGGTATCCATGGATAGCAGTCGATTCTCTTCTCTCTTCGTGTTGCCGCCGTGCTCTCCATGTTCTTGTAGACATCGAATAAGAAAGTGGGTGGTGAAGTAAGTCGATCCATCGCGTCGAATGGCGTCTTCTAAGATGGGTCCTGGATCAGCTGTATCTTCGAGCATGTTGTGTACAGCTCGGTAAATGTGCCCTCGATTACCGTCGTTGAACTGGTTGGCAGGTGGGTCAACCTCTATCAGGTGGTCGCTGAGTCTGAAGAGCACTTTTGTTGCCCCTTTTTTATTTCCGACTTCAGCGGCATGTTCTTCGAACCTTTTTAGAAAGTTATGGGCCTCAGACCTCCCTGAATCTCTCCTCTGATCTGATAGCTCCATTAGGTGCTTCTCAAATTTTTCAGGGTTTTCTGTGGATTGGACTATCGATTGGAATTCGTCTATTGGGATTTGTCCCTCTGGCACGGTTTGTCGGAAGTAGTAGGAAAACATCTCTGGATGGCAGATTCGGTTCCTCTTCCGATATGTGTTTGAGTTCTCTGATATAGTGCGGCCCATGGCGAAGTCATCTTCTTCAAATCGCGGGAATAGATATGAGAGAAGCATCGTTGCAGAGTCTTTGTGATCACCATCGAAGTTTTCCCATAAAAAAGAATAGTCGGGACTATTAGACCGTTCCATTTGCCTCCGGTTGGTAAATTTCGATTTATTCGTTCTGACTTGGTCGTATAGACTGTTGAAGTAGATTCTAAGTGCCTCCACTGCAATGAGGTCAAGATAGTTAATCTCGTTCTGGAGGGCACCATACGATGTCTTGACAGCGTTGGATAGGCGTATAGCGTCACGGGGAGTTTGAACCAACGGTTCAATACCCTCTTTGTATACCGTTTGCCAATGAGACGAATCAAATACGATCTCGTCGTCCCCGACAATAGCATCTAATCGGTCAGTAAAGAACTGGTCAAGTGATCCCTCACGGGGTATTGGAACATGTTGGGGTAACTGGATTATTTTCTCCAGATATTCATCTCCGTTCTGCACACCCCTCTCACCCGTTTCAAGGGCCTCAGTGATAATGTCGCGGTCGAATGCGAGGACGTATATTAGATTTGGAAAGTCAGCGACGCTTTTGACGAGCCGGAACATTTGTTTGATCTCTTCATCAGTTAATCGATCGATGTCGTCGATGAACACCACTATAGGTTGATCTATTCCTGTTAGCAACTCAGAAATCTCGTCCTTGAGCTTGCCGATATTCTCCTCTTCAATCGAAATCATATCTGCAAACCTTCCGAGAAATGGGCCTGCAGGGACACCGGTAAGCTTGTAGAATGGAACTTTTGATACAGTGCGAGAAAGATCAGCCAACTTCTCCTTTGCGTCGCTGAACTTTTCGTCATCCCCCAAGCCTGTCCGCAACTGCGAGAAGAATTTCTCTATTAGATCTGCTTGTCCAGAGAACCACCATGGGTTGAACCTGACAATGACTGGCTGCTCTTCACGGCTCTCAATTTCTGACTCGACAAAATTCAGAATACTGCTCTTTCCTGATCCCCACTGTCCGTAGATTCCAATGACGAACTCCTCGTCTGGGGTCCAACCACAGATAGTATCTGCAAGATGTTCAGCAAAGGTCCCGTAACCTAACTGATCTGCTTCAATATCGTTCAATGCAGTATCAGAGTACAGCTTCTGCCCCTCCTCATGTCCCATGTGTAATGATGATCTCAACAACAATAAAAGATAATCGGATAGAGGGATCCGGATTCAAAAGTACCAGTAAAATCAAAACAAAGTGTGCTACAAAATCTGCGATCGTTCAGGTAGCCTGTCGTCCAATACCCCTTGGGATTTGCATGAGAGGCTGCTTGAGGTTGGTAAGTGTTAACGGTGTAGAAACCATTGGATTCCTTTCAGCTCATTCCTGAAGAGCTGGCGAAGTTGCGATCCGAAGTCGCTTGGCAGATGCTGACTTGTTCTCCTTCAGACGCTCTTCAGTAAACTGGCGGAACCAGGAGTATTAGTGCCTCTGGCTCGGCAAAAACGGGTATGCATGAGGACCGTCCTGCCTTCGGCCAGAGGCTAGCGGAACTTTCGGAACTTGGGGTAATAGAATTTCGGCCCGAGCCGCTTGACGCCGTCGTCGAGCGGCGTCTCAAGACGACTTAGGAGGAACGATGTTGTTCAAACTGTGGCGCAGACAGTCTCCATGCTCTCAACGGCTCTGACCGTATCTGGTGTGGCCGCTGTGACTGGAAAACCACGTACACACGAGGCACACCTTTCTACGATTCGGAACTCACTCCCGGTGAGTTCCTCATCGCCTTCATCCTCTATGCTGATACGCTGCTCAGCATCACCCAAATCGCTGAGCTCCTCTCACCGTGTTACACGACTCTTCACGACCAGCTCAGAGAGTTTGAAACCGCGTTCTGTCGGGGATTTCCGACTGTCTGGGAGCGCATATCACAGACAGTCGATGGGCCAACACAGGTCGATGAAACACAGCAGGTGTGTTCGGCTTCAAAGGCCAAGACCCGCCGCGGGAGGGACTCGACCGCGGCGGGTCGCCCGAGGGCGGACGCACCCGCTGGACAGGGGATCAGGGAGACGAAATGACGCTCGTCGCGGCTTGCCGCGACGTGCTTCGCGTGGTCTCAGCCCAAGAGGGAAGCGACTACGAAGATGATCTCGGGCCAGTTATCGAGGAAGCAGACGACCTCTCCCAGCCGCTGGGAGAGGTCTGGACTGATGGATTGCCAGCATACCGAGGCATGGAGCACGATCACCGATACGTTGTCCACGACGACCGGTACGTCTCCGACGAAGGCGTCCACACAAACCAGGTGGAGTGTCTCTGGTCACTGCTCCAGCCGTGGTTGGCGAAGTTCCGCGGCCTGTCCAAGCAGGGCTTGGAGCAGGCCGCTCGGACCTACGGCTTCCTCCGGTCACTGAACCTTACTGGGGCACCGATCCACGGTCTCGTTGATTGCATCGCCGTCAATGTATTCCGCTAGTTCCGCCAGCCTACCGAAGAGCGCCTTCAGAAGTAAACCGTGACACAAACCACACCGTTAGAGTCGTTCGTCTCACCTCATTGAGTAACGAACGTGGTCGTCCTCCCGCTTACGGCGTATGAAGCGATATACTTCGACGACGGTGTCGACTATTTCGCAAACCTGATCGGCTAGTTCGACAATATGGATGATGTCTTCCATCCATATATAACGTACTGACAAATAATTCGAGCGAGAGAAGAGTTCGTAGAGCCCTAGCTGGTTGTTAGCTGTTCAGGATGCTGTGTGCTTCCGACTGATCGTAATCGTGTTCTTCCTGAAGATGCTCAAGGAAAGACTGAGGCCCCGTCGGCTGCGTACTCGCCCGTATTTTGTGTCCCCCCGAGAGGGTGAGAGGTTTCCCGAACATGAGTACCGAACAGCAGTCCGTCGACGAGCAGCCTTCAGGCACCGAAGCCGACGACCAACCAGACATTCGTACCCAGCACCGGCAGGCACAGGCCAGTGGCGAAGTTTTTCAGGGCCGTCCTCACGGTGAGCGATGATACCCTAGATTGTTACCGGTTCCAAACAGCGGCAGTGTGTGTCCAGAAGTCCTATCTCGATAGGGTGATCTACGATCCCATCACCTGGGGAAGAAACACAGTCACTCACTCTGTTCATGATGTACATCGGCCAGTATAGAGAGCTATCCATCGCCTCTACAGATAGGTAAGGCGAGTGCCTTGGGGATTTACCCCGAGGTTCTTTACCTGAATTGAGAGAATTCCTTTACGGATTCATTTTCGATCGTCGCAGCTGCACCGGGAGTGAGCGTCAGCAAACTCCACAAGATATTGGTGGATTTCTTCCGCCAAGTCGTGCATTGCCATGGCGAAGTCTCGACCGGGCCGGTCGATGTCATAGTAGAAGCGTGCCCGATGTTCCGAGCGGAAGGCTTCGATCCGACCAGCGACGTCCTCGTCGGAGAAGACGTTTCGCACTGCGATGTCGTCGAATACTTCCTCGTGTTTAATGTAATCTGCTGACTCCGCCGCCGTCATCTCTACAAGGTAGAACTGGAACGAGCGCTCGATGGCGTTGAACGACAGTTCGACGATGCTCACGTAGTTGTTCGTTCCCTGCCGAAGCTGCCGGCACGTCCCCAGCATGGCACAGGCCTTCCCGAGTTGGATGTCAGCGTCGTCGTCAGCCCGCTGCCAGGAGAGCGAGTCCTGTGCCGGCCCGGTTTGGTCATCCTCTAGCAACTGTTCGGCGTGTTCGAGTGCGGCGACGACTTCATTCAGACCCATTTCCAAACACCTCCTGTTTTATCGCGTCGAGTGCCGGCGACTCTCGGAGCGTCAGCCCTTCGGCAAGAATGTTGCCGATCCGGTCGTGGTTCGCGGCCGACTCGCTGGGTTCGACGACGATATGGGCCTCGTACCGATCGCCGTCAAATTCCTCGTCGGCGATCTCCTGTTCGATGGTGTGGGCCTCACGCTGTGCCTGCATTCGGTCGCCCTCGACAACGACGAACAGGTCGATGTCGCTCGTTCGATCAGCGCTCCCTCGTGCGACGCTGCCGAAGAGGACGACGCCGATTTCGTCGGTAACCCGTTCTTCGAGTCTACTCAGAATTGCTCTGACTGGTGCGTGATACGCTGCTTGTGGAATGGTCGTCACTGGATCATCGGCCTTGACAAGCATTGCTGAATCCATCTGAACAGCATTCGCCCGGCCAGATCGGTCGACGGTAATCACGCCAAGTGCTTCGAGCGTATCGACGGCGGCATTCACGCTACTCAGTCCTTTTCCCGTCACCCGGTGGAGCTCTCGATTCGTGAACCTTCGATCTGGGTTGTCGACGAGGATATGGAGGATATCAGCAGTTGCCCCATATCGGAAAGCGTCGGGCTCACCGAGCGGGATGGGGAGCCGAACGTAAGATCCCTCTTTCGGATTCTCACTTTGAACTGCGTCACCATTCATGGCTGGTCTAATGGTTCAAAGGGCCAAAAATCTTGATACTGAAGAGATACAGAGTTCTCGGAGCTGTCTCGACCTATTGCATCGGCGACGCAGCTGCCGAATCGACGAGCGAGTACTTTCGTCTCGACTCGTCCTCCACGCCTCGAGGAGGTTGTACTGCGCCATTTTGGAGAGGTACGTCCGGACGGTCCGTTTCGTCCGTGGGTCGTCTCGGTGGCGTGAGAGTCGAAGAGAATTGCGAGCCGGACCGGATGCTCCCGAAGGACAGCTTGGAGGCCGTCGAGATTAAGGGTGGTCTCAGTCGTGGTCGATCCGCGTATCTCACTACTCGAAACGCGCGATTGGAGACGAGAGGGACACGACTCCACTCGCGCTGGCAGTCGGTCCCTCTCAGCGTGGGGCAGACGGCCGGGCGAAACAGAGGTATACCTGATTACGGTGTCATGGAACAGTTCATAGGGTAGTTTGTTTCACCACTCTTGAGAGAGAACTACCCTATCAGTAAGTATGCGAGTGCCGCAGGTCGGTTGCAAACTCTATTTGTTTATGCTGGCGATTCGTATTAGTATGCTCTTCAGGACAGTATCGAGAATTGTGGCTCTGATAGCCGTGCCGATCATCCTTTGCTCTACAATCTTCATTCTATATGTCGGACTTGACGGTTCTATGCCGGCGATTTTCGGGTTCGAAAGGGGGTATGTTGCCGTAGCCGGATTGCAGGTCTTGGCGGCGATTGAAATGCTGGTAATCGGACTTAAGCCCAATCTGTTGTCACAGGGCACCGATTGAAAGACTACCTGAGTAGTGTGGGGAACGTTGTATGACTCCTTGGATACCTGGTGGATAGCAGCGTGGGGCTGGCAGGCCGGCTGAGAGCGCGAGAGACGAGTGTGTGTCGGCGTGGGACTGACGGCCGGGCAGGAACGGATGGTTGGCTGGTGTGACGTCTGACCGCCGGGCAGCCGCCGCTGGGCAGCACGCTCGCTCTTGCCGAAGCCGGTACGGAGGCCGAGGGCCGGCGGAGAGGGTACGGGTGGGATTCGTCTCGTGTGTGGCGAGCAGGGGATTCTGGCACTGCTGGCCCTAGAGTCGAGTCCTGTGGCACTTGTGACGGTGTCGAGGGAGGCGACGGTTCGGCTGGCGGTACTCGTCGAACTGCTGGTGACGGGACTACTGACACTGACGTCGGCGGCACGACTGACCTCGGGGGAACTACTGGCTTCGACGGCACTACTCCAAACAACATCACGACGACGAACTCGGTGTCGGATCAGCACACCTTGAAAGCCCCACGCCGCTGGCGGTCGCTCAGCGACATATCCGCGCAAACCGCACGCGGATAGGGGCCGCTGACGCGACTACAACAAGCGCCAGCGGCGTGCCCCTTTCAGTCCCACCCGACTGCTACGGCACAACACAGCAGTAATCGAACGCACGCGTCAGAGTCGCGCGCGATCCGGCTGAGGAACCCTCGCGGCCGGCGCTCCCTCGCCGGAACGAGGACGCTCCTTGCAGTCGCTGTGTTCCGGGCTGCTCACTTCGTTGCGCTGCCGGGCTTTCACCCATCCGGCACTCGCTTGGCCGCGCGGGATGCTGGCTCACCGCAACCGCACACGATGGGACCGCCCGCCGGGGTGTCAACCACCTACGGTCTTTATATACTATTCTCCCTCGAAACTCGAAACACAAGACGCCACTTAGAAACCACTCAGACACCCGAATATTGCACTTGAAACAATCAAAATGGTCCGTTACCTTTAAATAGTATCCACCCATGCCTTTACGTACGGAAAGACACGACGCACGCGGCGCTGGCAGGGCAGTTTCACGCCGCAGAAATCGGGTGTACTAGCACCCGACAAGTGTCTTTCCGTAAGGCAGTGAAAGACAATGTACGTTAGCAATTCCAGCGGTAAGAAAGCATCGGCAAGCAACCAGACAGTTTCCCTTTCGGCCCACGTCGAGGGTGGCCCCGAACAGCTTCTAGAGGCGGTCGCAGAGACGGAGAACGGCGACGAACTCGATTTCAGGATGAATCGGGGTAGCGATAGCCGTGGCAACTTCTACGCCCGACAGGAGGAGGCATACGACTACGACTGGACGCGCTCGACCGAGGTTGGTCCGGACCGGCGGTTTGGCGAAACGCTGGAACAGCAGGAAGAACGCCACGGGCGCGAAGCCGAACAAGCCCGACACTCCGAGGTCGCACGCGCCCACGTCGACGGTGCCGACCGCGAAGCCTCGGCTCGCCAGCTCACCAACGCCGAAACCGGACGGGCTGACGGGTTCCGCTCCCCGGCTGACCCCCGACAGTGGATGGACCGCGACACGCTGGCGCGAGTCAACCAGCAAGCCGCGACGCTGGCAGACAAGACCAGTCTGTCGCAGGCGGCGGCAAGCCGCCGACTTGCGGCCCTTGTGTCCGGGCAGATGGGCGACTGTAACAGCCTGTATGAGGCTTCCTTTACTGTCTTGGACGAGGCCCAGAACGACCTGCAAGTCCCCACGCCTATCGACGAGGTGAGTCCCTACGGCTACGAGTGTACGGTCGAGGGCGAAGTGACCCACATCATCGCGGAGCCAGACGCCCGCAATCAGTACCAAGTCCTCTACATCGAGGACGACGACGGCACGAGCGCGAAGGTCACGGTCTGGGGCAAGTCCATGCACGGCGGCGAGATGGTGCGCACGCTTCACGAGGGCGACAGAGTTCGGATTTCCGGGGGCAAGCCCGACGACTACAACGGTATCAAGACGGTGGCCGTCACGAGCGACACGCTCATGTGTGTCATCGAGCGCGGCGACGGTCCCGCGCCCACCGGACACGGGAGTAGTATGTTCGGCTCCTCGGGCGATAGTCGAACGGCGGCGTCGTGGGAGGCCGAGTCAGACACCCATCAGTGGGCCAACGAGCGGGATTCTGACCGCGCGGTCGCCGTGACGCTCGGCAAGGCCCGCTGTCCTGAACCCGAGTGTTCGGACCTGTTCGACACTGAGCATGGGGCCGCCACTCATCGCGGTATCGTCCACTCCGCAGACTAACGCCCGGTAGCGAGGGCGTCCCCCATCAAGCGGGGGGCTTCCTCGGGCGGTGCGACAGGTGCTCGCGCACGCGGCCTCGCCGCCGCCTCCGGCACACCGGGCGGCGGCGAGACAACCGCGCGCACGGACTGGCACGCCACCGCACCAGCGCGTCAACGTGGGTCAGTCTGGTGGGGGCTGTGAGAGAGCCGATGTCTTGGTGTGTGCGTGAGCGTGGGCCAGCCGGCCCGGGAGGAACTGAGGCTGGGTGGCTGGTGGGTCGCAACAGCGCGCGACGCCACCGACAGACTCCCGCTGGTCGTCTGTCGAGCCCTCGTTCGCTGTCGCTCACGAGGACGACGGAACGCTCCGCTCGGCGCTATCGCGCGCCTCGCGGCGGTCCATCGTGCCTGCAGTGGCGGGCGCGATCCCGGCCTGCCGCCGGGAGGTGGACGGGAACCGCATTCGTGGCTGGTTCGTCGAGATCCGGCGTCGGCGAGAGTGGCGCAGCGGTGTTAACCAACATTGGGCGGGTGAGATCGCGGGTATGTTGGTTAAGCGTCGGGGGAGCGCTTGGATACCGCTGCTCGCCGGCGTGGATTTTGTGCGGCCGCAGGCAGGTGGCGGCCCGAGAAGGGGTCCCAGGAGGTGAGAAATGTGGGAAACGTCCAATGTCCGCGGTGCGAGAAGGTGTTCAATACCTTCCTCGATGACGAGCGAATGCGCTTGGGGTCGTTCTATGATAGCGAGCGTGAGGAATCGTTCGACCGGCTGTGTGAGAAGTGCTACCGGTTCGTAATGGACAAATAGGGTTAGTCGCCCTTCTCATTTTTTCGTGGGACTGGATCACTGATTTCGTCGAGTTTCATTTCTAGGAGGAGTGATTCTTCATCTGTTTCTGTGTCTTTTTCCAGCAGGTATCCTTTGACGACTTCACGGTCGCTGTGGTACTGGATTACCGACCGGTGGCCGTACCGGGTCGTGGTCCCAGCTGGATACCAGTGCTTGGCACGAACTTTGAATGTCCCGTCTTCCCAAGTCCAGATCTTGACCGAGATCGGACGCTTAAGATTGTGCTGTGCGATTTCGACGACTTCGTCAACGACCGGGCCGATAGTAGTCATTGACGGAACGATTCGCTCGTTAGGTAGCCGCCGCTCTGGAGATGGATGTGTCTTTGACATGAAAATCGCTTCAATCGCTCTTTATCGGCATCGGTTAAATCGCTTGTGCAGGGACTAGACCGGCACCGATCATCGACGATCAATAGCGAAGTGAGTCTACCCCCTGACGTGTCGCGAGCGTGGGTCTGCCAGCAATGGCTGGGCTTAGTAGATGGCTGGTGGAGCGTCCCAGCGCGCGACGCCACTGACAGACTCGCGATGCTCGTCTGTCGTGTCCTCGTTCGCTGGTGCTCACTCGGACGACGGAGCGCTGCGCTCGGCGCGGTCGCGCGCCTCACGCCGGTCCAATCGTGCCTGCAGTGGCGGGCGCGATCCCCGGCGGGAATCGGACGGTTCCCCGGCTGAATACCATACTAAATTACGATATCAAAAAGATGCGAAAACAAGGCGTGTTGTACTTGTTGGGATTCGGATACAAAGCTCCGGACAAAGTGGTGTGGTCGCCGGCCGGTGACTGTCGGATTGTGCGCCACGAGGGGCCGAAGCAAGCGAGGGTCGAGCGTGGGTCTGCCAGCACTGGCTCAGTTCGAGTGTGGTCGTGATCGGCGTGGCCCTGGACGTCGGCGGCCGGCGACGTGCGTGGCACAGTGTAATCGTATGATGCTCGGTGGGACTGGCCTGCCGTGTGCAGTCCCGGTCGGACTCTGGAGAGTGAGTCGAGATATATCTGTTCCCCAATAGTTATAGCCGGAGGCTGAGTGGGCGGGTTTTACTCTATCTGAGTTCCGTCACTCGTTACCGGCGGTTATATTCTATTTCTTATGCATCGCTGTTTCCAGCGCCTGCCTCACGACTGAATCTCCAAAGGACAAGATAAAGAGTGTCTTACATCGGCGGTTTTCGGTGAATAATTCGACCGCCGTCTTGCGATTTAGGTTTGTGTCAGTCGGGGGTGGTGATTCACTGCCGGTGATTCAAACCGGGCGAAAACCGCCGCCGTCTTGCGATTTCAACGATATAATGGTAGCAATAAAGGTAAGTGTAGAAATTTGATAAAATGGGGGATAGACGTTCTTGCAATCCACTCTTACCAGCGGCGTAGAGAGAATTACAGTCACAGAACAGCACAAAAGCATTAGATATTCTATACAGGGGAACGAGTTCACAACGGCGGATTACATGAACTCAGATACGTCGCGCTCTTCCTCTTTTGACTCAGTTTCGTCCCGCTCTTCAGTCTTGTTCGAGTCTCCCTCTGCACCTGATTCAGTGGGTGATTCACCACCTTCCTGCTGGGCAGATTCCGTCCCCCCTAAGCTGGGATCTGGGTCCGGCTCAGAGAAGAGTCCTCCAGTGTTGTCGTCGGACTGCTGGTCGTGATCGCCACCGTCATACTCATCTTCTGAATCTGATAGGTCTGGGTGGTCTGTGTCCGGAGACGTGACGGCAGTGTTTGCTGTTGTCTGGTCGAGTGGGTCGGTCGACTCGTCGTCGCCCAACCCGTCTGTCGCGTCGGCGGTTGGCTCGACTTCGGGGTCACGATCCGGGCCACTGTCTCTGGACTCATCATCTTCGGTCTCACCAAGTGACCCATAGAGCACATCGTCGAGCCGAGCCCGGGTGAACGAGAACCAACTGTCGCTCTCGATGTCGGTGTCATCGTCAGTGGGTTCCGGCTCCGAACTGTCCGGCGACTCTGCGCCCTGCGCCGGGAGGCTATCGCGAACGTCAGCCAGTTCATAAGACTGCCCGTGGACCCACGTCGTTCGCGAGACGGCAACGCACTCACCGGGCTGGAAGTCTCGGAGCAGGCCGGACGTGACCGGCGTTTTGTCCTTCTCCTTGTACGTGTCCCGAGCCTGCGTTCGTGGATTTTCACCGCGCCCCTGGTGACTCATCGACACCATCTCCGACCGGTCGTACTGGCGGCTCTCGCCGAGTTCGTCGAGGATGAAGTCCGTCGACTCGCTGTCACCCGGCCCGAAGTAAACTCCCTGTGGACAGTTGCCGACAATCCCAGAGATTGTACTGTACGTGTCCTTGAGTTGGCCGATTGTCTGGACGCCGACTAGTGCCCGAGCCTTGTGTTTCCGGCCTCGTGCCGTCAGGTTCGTTACCTGAGTGAGCGCCGGCAGCGCATCAATCTCGTCGAGGATGTGGACCGTCGGATTCGAGGCGTTCATCGCATAGCGGATTGACCAGTCTACGAGCAGCTGGTACATCGGCCCGAGCGTTTCCAGTTCCGTCGGGTTCGAGTCAATGATGAGGACTCGGCCTTCCGGGTTCTCGATGTACTCTTGCAGGGAGAACTCCCCGTAGTCTCCGAAGTCGCCAGTGAAGACGGGATCGACGTTCTCCTTGATCGTCTGGTAGACGTTCTGTGCGCCTTTGCCCTTGTCAGGGTCGATATGACCCGAATCCAGCCGGTCGAACTCGTCCAGTGCCTTCTTGAGCGCGATGTGGCCCTCGTTGAGGAGTGAGACGATATCGGCGTGACAGAGCGCGTGACGGCGGTTGTTCTTTTGTGCGCTGAGATGCAGATACATCAGCATCTCCGCGAAGGTCTGTTTGGCGGGCCGATGGAATGGGTCGTGGCCGTCGGCTTCGCCGAAGATCGCGCCGGCGACCTCGCGGAAGTCCGACTCTGAATCGGCGTCCTTGAACAGATTCCAGACTACGTCGCTATCTTCGTGGCGGATGCGCTGAACGTCGAAGCCCAACTCCTCGTAGAATGCTTGAAAGTCCTCGCCGGTGTCGTGAGCGATGACTGCCGTGTTACTGTAGTACGGGAACTGGTAGGCCAGCAGCTTCATCATCGACGTCTTCCCGCTCCCAGTTTCCCCTACGACGGCTGTAGAGACATCCTGATCGAGCGTGAACGGCATCTCGGTCTCTTCGTGTTCGTGAGAGACTTCTTCGAGCGGGACGACGGACTCCCCGTCGTCGTGGTCCCACTGGTTCATCGCGAGCATTTCCGGCGAGGTCCGGCGGAGTAGTTCCCCGGAGAACACAACGCCAATTGAGATGGCATACAGGATCACCGTGGTCGAGTACGAGAGCATCGGCAGCGACAGGCCGGGCACAGTGAAGTCAGCGAACAGTGTCCCGACTGAGATAGCAGCCAGGACATGTGCGAACGGGAACAACAGCGCTGCGCTGGGAGTTTGGACAAGCACGTCGTAGAAGAACGCCGCGCTGATCAGTCCAAAGCCGAGGTAAATGTAGCGCCACGCCCAGAACCGCTTTGGGAGAACCTTGTCGCTGTCGACGATCATTGGCGGGAACAACAGCATGAACCCGGCCCAGACGAACCCGACGACGTTGTCGTACTTGAGGCTATTCGGGACTTCGCCGGAGCGTTGTCCTGGTGGTGCAGAGGAACTAGAACTCACTGCCACCACCCAACTTCGCGTTCGGGTTCCTGCTCGCGTTCAAGATCAACTTCGGGTTCGCGTTCAGTTGCCGCCTGTTCTTCGGCTCTCTCCGCAGCACGTTCTGAGAGTGGCTCAGTTTGGCGCTCATCGCTCGCTTTCTCAGCCGTAGGCTGTCCGACATCTTTCTGTTGACTCTTCTCAGTCGCCCGTTTGAGCGCTTTTTCTGCTTCGGGGTTCAGCGATAGTTCTGCCTCGTGGTACTGCTCCCGAGCTTCTTCATCCACGACCCGGCCAATGTCCTCCGGAGCATCGCGAGCGGCAGCCGTTGGGTCGCGTGTTCGAGCGGGTTCTTCAAACGCGGTCGCTGCTTGTTCGCGCATCTGCTGGATATCTTCCCGACCCATTTCTAATTCCGCACGCTCGCCAGTCGCCGCGATATGTGCATGGGGAAACTCTGTGTCTCGGTGAACACCATACACGCAGTCGGTTGTCGGCTGCTGTGTAAACTCACTGTTCATGAAGTCCCGAGTGTTGGCACGGACTTCTTCTGGCGAATATTGTCCCGTGGGGTCTGGCGAGACGATCATGTGCCGCTGGAATCCGAACTCACGGCTCTTGTCGACAAACCGATTCACCTCTGAGTCAGACAGTTCTCGCCCGGCGGGGTTTCGGAGGTCGACCGTCGCGCCGGCGTCCTGTTCGCGATCACGCTGAATGTAATCGACGAGGTTCCCTGCACCACCCTCCTGATAATCTGTTTTCAGCATCATGCACTCTCACCTGCCGATTCAGCAGCGGCCGAGGCATCTGACTCAGGGTTGCTTTCCTCGTCTGGTGTTTGCGATTCTATGTCTGGATCTCTCCCAACATGCTCGCCGGCAAATTTCAGCGCAAGCCGTCGCTGTTCAGCTGAATAGTCATCTTGAATCAGTTTCCAGATCGCGATGGTGTATGCCGTCCGGACTTTTTGGACGGTTTTTACCTCCTCCATTGTTCCAGACTCAAATTCTTCTAACAGCTCTGTCACTTCGCGTTTTGCCTCCTCCAGCAGAGCTTCGATTTTTGTGTTAGTGCTGTACCGCTGATACTGACTCTCTCCAGTCTCCCATTCAACGTAGTCCTCGATAACCTCGTGTCCATATTCGGAGGTGGATGTCCCCGCGGCGTCAGCCAACTGGTCAAACAATTTTTTGTTCTCTTCGGTCGTGTAAATCTGGAGTAGAGTGCGTCGCTCAGTCATTCCTGACCCTCCTTGTTTCGGATGGTTTCAACCTCTTCCTCTAGTTTATCTGTCGCTTCCTCCATCGCAGTAGCGCGCTTGTCTGCCGGGAACTCAGAGGCTATTAAATCCCACAGAGCGACCGAGTAGAACAGTTCCTGCTCCGTGTCAACGTTTGTTGCTTCCTCAACGTCTTCGACGACGGCATCAGCGATGTAGTCCAGTTCCGATCCAAGATTTAATTCCCCCGCACGCTGTTCCTGTAGTTCACGAGATATACGCTGTTCCGTAGCTTTCAGAATGTACTCTGAAACCCCTTCTCCCGTTTTGTTAGCCTGCTTCACGATCTCTTTTCGCTGCTCTGTACTCAGCCGAATTGTAACTTTGTCACTCATTTGAATTCTCCGTAGTGTCAAACTCCGTATCAGTCTCTGCCTCGATACCACCGTCAGCGACAACTGCTTCTGGCTGTGTCTGGTCAAGTGCTACAGACACCACGTCCACCAACTCGTCTTCGCTGAGTCCGTTAAGGACGTGTTCAGCCTTCTCCGGGGACAATCCACGAGTCGCTAGCTCTTGCTCGACTGCCTTCGAGCGTACGAACTCTTCGAAATCAGCAGCGCGGGAGTCAGCCTCGTGAGCAACAACGTCGAGCGCATCTTCTGCGTCAGCGTCGAGGTCAATGATCTGCTTCTCTTCCCACGACGTCTTGATCGTCAGCGGGTAATCGCCATGTTCGTCGACGCGAACCAGCGCTTGTGAGTAGCCCTGTCCGTCACCCAGTGACTCCTTGCCGGCTTCGGCGTGCTGGATGTAGGACTGCTGTTCATCCGTCAGTCCAGCGCTTGTTGCTGTCTCGTCGCCTAGCTCTGGCTCGCGGTGATGCACCTTGATCGGGCACATTCCCGCGATTTCCTCGGCTGCGCCCTTGTCCTCGAACTCCGAGAGCGTCTGGGACAGCATCACCAGTCGCAGTCCGGCGTGGCGCTGGTGGCGAGCAATCTGGTTCAGTGACTCCAGATTTGCGTCGTCGTTGAACAGGTAGTGAGCTTCGTCGATGATGATCTCGACCTTTTGCTGCATATTCTTGGCCTGCTGGTACAGCGTGCTCAGCAGCAGCTGCATGATGAACGACTGCTTACCGAGGCCACTACCAGAGCCTTCGACCTGCTGGAGATCCAGATAGACGGCCTTGCTGCTGTCGTCGATCAGCCGCAGGTCCGACTCTTTCGAGAGGTTGCCGAACGTACTCCCCGGGCGGAACGGATGCAGTGCAATCGAGAGTTCGTTTGCGTACTGCTGGATTTTCTGCTGGGAGGACTCCGTTGTCGCTCCGGGGAACATTCCCGGTTCTTCCTGGAGGCGGTCAACGACTTCGAGGAAGTCGCTCAGGTCCGGCGAGTTCTCCGGCGTATGTGTCGATGGGTCCGCTGGGTCGATATCCGATTCAGTGAATATCTTGTCGATCAGGAACGTGATGAGGCCGCTGTGCATCTCCAGATCGACATCGCGAGATTGGAGGAAGTTCTCGATCACTCCGTACACTTCGTCTTTCTTCGCTGAGACGGGCTGCATATCCGGGGACTGTTCGAGGACATGCGGCGGCGTCGGATGCATCTCACACGGGTTCAGCGGCGTCTCGCCGCTGATCGTGATTGTCTTTGCATCCAACATCTTCGCGCTGCCGTGCATATCCCCGACCGGGTCGATGTAGATCTGCTTGACGTCCGACCGCTTTTTCAGCATCCGCATCGCCCGAGCCTGCGTGCCGTGCGTCTTCCCGCCGCCGGGCATCCCAGTGACCAGCTCTGAGTGGCCGGTTTCCAGTTCCCACGGGTCGATCAACAGCGAGGAATCGTTGTGTCCGTGCAGTCCGTACTCGATGCCGTCCTCCATTCGGAGGTAGTTCGACGAGAACGGGAACAGCGATCCGAGCGCTTCCCCGGTCATTGAGGAGAGTCGGTTCTGCCCGAGTTCGTTGGCCCCGATCGGCGAGACAGTCACCAGTCCTGCTTCCTGCCGGCGGGTCGTTCGCTTGACCCCGCAGTTAGAGGGCGAGTCTCGCAGCAGCGTTTCGAGCCGGTTCGTTTGCTTCCGGAGGTCTTCTTCGGTCTCCGCAGTCAGCCGGATGAACGCCCCGACACGGAACAGCGACGTGTGGTTCCGCCGGACCATCTGCCGGATGTACTTTGCCTGGTTGACCTCCTGTTCGATATCCTCCGCTTCCAACTCTCCTTTGTCGTTTTGCAGCATCTTCAGCGAGGAGATCCACTCTTTCATGACCGACACTGCTGTATCAGCGTCGTATGGGTCGATGTGGATTGAGACGTCGACGGCAAGGTCCGTATCCAGCAGTAGTTGCTCTAGCATTCCACTCGTCGGATGCTCGGGATACGTCTCGATCCAGAAGCAACGTGCGTGCGTCTCTTGGTCGATGAGAGCGTGGTCGGCTTCCCATTCGATATCCGTCGGCGCGACCAGTGACCGATGGTTCTCTCCCGGTCTATGCAACTGGGAGACGAAGTCGGTCTCGTCGACCTCGTAGTCGGTCCCACCGACGTCGTCGGTGTCCATGCCCTCCGCAGCGTCGTGGGCTGCGGCACCCTCGCCGTGCTTGATGAGTTCCCGTGCCGAGTACGTCACCGGAGAGACGGAGGCCGCCTCTTCGTACTCCCGCTCGGACCGCGTTTCACAAGCCCAGTAGTCCTCGGTCAAGTGCGCCAGCTCATGCGGGCTGACCGACCGACTGCGACACCGGAACATATTGTTGACTGCTCTGTCGACGGTTTCGAGCCGGTCGTGGAGCTTCTTGGCCTTGAATTCCTCTCGCTCGGCGTCAGTGAGCGTGTCACTGTCGAACCGAGTGAACAGCCGCCCAATAACCGGTATCCCGGTCAGGTAATCCGCGATGGAGTCGCTGTTCATCTGGAGGTCGTGAATGTCGTCGTCAGTCACCCAAACGACGATGTAGTACTTGCGCTGGAGTTCGGTCTCAGTTTCAACGTTGCCGCTGTCGTCGGTGTAGCGGTTGACGAACTCCATGAGGACGCCCCGGAAGATCGAATGGCTCTCCGCGTCGGGGTCGTCGAGTCGGTCGACGTGTGCCTGTATGTGGGACTCGTTGTCGACTTCGGCTGTCGTGACGTGGAGTTTCGCCCGGCCAGTCAGTGACTCGGACAAGCGTGTGAGCGACTTGACGGCTTTGTCCCATTTCTCGTCATCTTGCAGCGACATATTGGCGGGCTCGACCTCGACCGCACCGACGTACGCTCCGTCGACGCGCTCAATGCCGTGGGGCATAACCCGCTCTAGTCGGGTGACCTGCCGAGTGTCCTGATTGCCCTGGCCGTGAGTGTACTGACGCTTTTTGACGAGCCAGAACAGTTTGACCCGCAGCCACTCAGTCAGGCGATAGTGATCTGGCCGGACTTTGTGCAGGATGTAGAGGAAGACTTCCACGACCGCTGTGAGAGCCAACGTGGGGAAGAACAGCGCCGCCGGCACGAATGGCATTCCCATCGCGACGAGGAAGCCAAACGGCGGGATGAGGAACAGGATGAGTTCCCCCAGCGTGTAGTCGCCCCAGAAGTTGGTCGAATCACCGAGCGATTCGTGGATGATGTTCGTGTTGTACTCTTCTTCTGAGTCGGCCATTAGTCGTCATCCTCCTTATGCGGCAGGCCGTCGCGGTACACATCCGGCCCTAATACATCGTCATCAGTCGCAAACACGTCCTGCAGCGAGTCATACGACTCCGACTCATCGGAGTCAGTGGTCTCAGTATCGTTCTCGTCGAAGTCGTCGTCGGAGAACGGCGGGTCAACCTCAGACTCGAACACTCTGGTATCGCCGGAGTTGATCTGCGTCTGGCGCTCCATCTTGGTTTGTTGCTCCATCTTCGTCTGGCGTTCGCTAACCGGGGTGTCGTCGCTCTCAGAGTCGCCGGACGAGCCAGACGAGCCGGACGAACCACCGTTGGTGAACCTGCTGTTGAGGGGACTTCCACCGGACCCGCTCCCGCCGCCAGAGGGTGGTGAGCCACCAGACCCGCTGCTGCCACTGCCGCCACCAGAGGGCGGAGCGGAACCGCCTGCACCGCCTGAGCCACCGCCGCCGGAACCACTGTTGCCGCCACCTCCGGAGCCGGTGAGGCCGCTGCTGGAACCGCTCTTCATGCCGGCGGGGTTAGCAGCCATCTGGCGGTGGACCATTTGGGCACCCGTAGCAGCACTGCCGACACGCCCTTTTGCAGCGCTTGAGGCAGCTCGAATCGTGCCACCCGTCGCCATTGCTGCGCCGGGGCCACCGACCGCGCCAGCGCCGGCTGTCGCCGCTGCACCACCAGCCGCCGCACCGATCTTGAGTGGCTTTTTCCCACCAGCAAGGGCCTGTTCGCTGACTTGGATTGCCACGCGGCTACTCCGCTGGATGAGGACCTTCTGAGACTTTGCCGCCAAGTACAGCGTCACGAGGCTGATAAACAGGGACAGCTCAGAAGCCAGTCCCCAGTTTGTCGCTTCAAAGCTCATGCGTATCAGGATTGCAGGCGGGATACCCGCAGCGAGGACTCCGGGGTACGCGCCGGCGACCTGTTTCGCCAGTCCCGAGAAGCGGTTCAGCGGCCAGACTTCCACTGCCCAGAACGTCGCAACCAGCGGCATCGACAGGGTCAGCAGGAAGACCAGCAGCCATCTGGTGATAAAGATGAACGCCGCCTTGAGGTAAACGTACAGTCCAACGATCATCAGAACGACGAAGATCCCAAGGCTGAGATCCGCAATCTGCTGGGCTGAACTGATTAGTGCAACCGCCTCTGCCTCCGTGTGTCCAGAAGCGTAGAGCTGACGACCGATAGCGTCGAAGAACTGGGTTCCGAGTGAGGCTACTGGAAGCCAGAAGAACAGCGAAAGGAAGGCGACTCCGAGTCGGCGTAGAAGCTTCTTCCGAATGACTGGGTTCATCGACCCGTATCTAAGCCCGATCATCGCCAGAACAGAAAACTGGATACCGAGCGCTAACCCAACGATTGCATCGAAGTATATATTCGAGATTAACGCGTCCCACGGAGCGTTAGTCGCAGACTCAAATGCAATGTCGACGGGGGCTGCTGAATTCGGCCCTTCCGGAGAAGGTGTGCCTACCATCGGGTCAATAAGCCACTCAAAGAACCCCTCGAAGTAATCGACGACATCCGTTCTGAGTTCATCAAGGAAACCACTCATACCGGCTGTAATTGCCGACGAGAGTTCTCCAATCACCCTCTCGACAATCTCTTCAAGGATTTCATCACCAATGCCAGACTGCATTGCTATGTCTCCGTCTCCGTTGATTTCTCGGTAATTTCTTCAGGAGTACCAGCTAGCGACTTTTTACATCCTTTTGAGTTATCGTAGCTGATCGTTTGAGTGAGTATAACTGGATTACTCCAAAGGAATTCCACAGTTAATTTTTCAGCCCTCTCAGTTGTCTCTTCAACTTTTGCACAATTGGCAACTCGATCATTAAGCAGGAATTTGAATTCGACAATACCGGTTTCGTCAGGCTTTATCGGAGCGAACGGATCGCTGTCTCTGTTTTCCCCATTGACAATCGTCCGAACCGCTGCGCCAGTTCGCTGTCCCACATTCCGAAGAACCACTCCCAAGCTGTCGTCACCAACCTCTTCATATTCGGACCCGGGGACGACTTCCTCAAGTTCAAACGTGGTGCCAAGTTCGAGTGGGAGTTTAGTTTCGACGTCGTCACCACGGAGATAGAGCGTGTGCTGGCCCCGAGGCAGCGGTTCATTCGAGTCCTCTCCCTCTGTTAGCGAAAGGCGTGTCCGGGTTTCACCGGGGCTGAAATAGTCGCTGACGAACTCTCGACCGGACTCTGTGATGATGCTGACCGATGAGGGCTCGATCTCATCAGTCACAGCCACTTCCAGAGCCAATTGGCGGCCGTTCTTGACAATCTCAATCGACGTCTCTTCGATGTAGTCGGACTGCTCGTCTGGCGGGTCGGCGCTTCTACCGTCTCCGTCACTACTATCAGACAGCCCGCCACTGCATCCTGCAAGCGCGGCAAGACTCCCGCTAAGGAGTCCAAGCACTGTTCTGCGGTCGATACTGCTGTTTCGTGGTATATCTTGCTTTGTCATGGATTATACCAACCAACAAATTTGCCTCTCGTCCAGACGTCGTAGCCATACAGCGCCAGCACAGCCGGCAACACCGTCAGGAGCGTCACCACAGCGAGGTCGATGAACTCCGCAAGGTCCGGGAGATCGAGTTCATACGCGACCCGCTCTTGGGTGTCTCGCACTGGGACAGCACGCCCTTGCTCCCACCAGATCTGAGCCGGGCGATACGTGACTATCGCTGAGGAGACTTCGCCCTGGTCGACGGTGACCGTAATCTCATCATCACCAGACAGTGACTGTTTGACCCGGGACTGCCCCGTTGCGACGGTAACGTTCCCTGCCGCAATCGGGAAGCCAGCCGTCGGTTCGACCCGGACCAGCAGGTCCGTCGAGTTGTCAGTCGAGTTGACGACCTCGGAGGTGATGTTGACTTCCCGGATTGGCGTCGGGTTCGTCGAGTCCGCTGGCTGTTCGATACTGTTCCCGCGGACGAGTCCGTTGATCTCGAAGTTCTCCGTCCGGAGTTGTTCCGCACTCCGAATCGTGAACCGATCTGCCGTCGTGAACGTCTCCGAACGGTTGATCCGAATCTCCGGCGGGAGCGTCGTCCTGTTGATCGCGGTAGCGGTCGTGTTCCCCGTCGTGTTTGCAGTCGCATTCACCGGATACGTCGCTTCGAGCGATGGGACGAACCGCCAGCCGTCGGCACTCTCGTTTTGGACGCGGTTGACCGTGACTGCCGGGCCTTCCGTCGTTCGGACAGCGTGGGTTTCGAGCGGTCGTACTGGCGTCGTCGTGTTCTCCGACCAGTTTTCCCACCCAGGCGGTGAGCGAGTATAGAACCGCCACTTGCTCTGGACTTCGTATCCGCCATCGAACTGGACGCTCTGCCAGCTGCCGGGGATCACAGTCCCGATGCGATAGTCGTCGGTCGTGGCCCCTCTGCCGTTGGGGACGACGCCGGGTTCGACGACCATCTCCCGCTCGGAGAGATTTTCCACCCGGACCGTCCGTGAGTCTGTGACCGTCAGTTCGTACTCGTCAATCTCGTCATCGCCAATCTCCGAGATATTCGTCGAGATCGTGGTGACCAACTGGAGTTCCGTGGTCCCGTTGATCCCGGTGTAGTTGAGCGTGGGCTGGGCGGCAGTGCTGTTGTCCATCGCAGTGCCGTTGGCGTACAGCGTCGTGTTCGTCGACGTGTTCAGGACGCGGAAGTCATCCTCGAAGAACTCCGAGATGTACACCCGATAGTCGTGGATGGCACGCACGGTTCCGTTCGGACGGACCAGCCGTTCCGTGCTTCCCTCTTGATGGACGACCGTCGACGGCTCTACGCTGAAGAACGCGACGTAGGCGTCACGAATCCAGAGTCCAGAGCGAGTGTCCGTGACGTTCACTGGATACGAGGCGTTCTCGATGCCAGTCCGGAACGAGTCGTGTTCGGGCCGGTTCCACAGCGTTGTGTTCGATGGCTCGCGAGACACCATATCTCCCGTGCAAGAGGGGAGGACGGCCAGCGTGCCGTTCTCAGCCTCGGCCCGGTCAGCCCGTGTGAGATTCGGATGGTCAGGGTCGCCGGACCACAGCGCACGGAAGAACGTGTGGTTGTGGTTGTAGGACCGGTTCGGGGGCACAACGCCTGCTGTCGCGTTGTCCCCGACAGAGGCATTGGCCGGCGGGTCCGAGGCGTTCTCGTAGCACGAGACTTTCGCGCTGAGGTTCTGCCTTGCTCCGAGTTCGACGGACCTGTTCACATCTGTCTGGTTCGCCGCTGGTCCCCGGTCGATGGACTCGTTGCCTTCGGTTCCGTTGGCTGTTGTCCCGTTGCCTACTGGGTCTTGGACGCTGGATTCGTTGTTGTCAGTGTCGTTTGCTTCCGTTCCCTCGCCGCTGGAGCCATTCGGTGCGGTGGCGTTTTGTTGGAGTACCCCCGTGCCACCGTGACTCGCGTCAGTGAGGGATTGTGCCGTCCCCCGCTCAATCTGAGCTGGGTTGCCACCAGCGGATGCCGGCCCCGCAGCTGCGGCTGTCGAGAGCAGCGAGCAAAGGGCCGCGATCATCAGCAGTGAGCGGAGTCCCATCGTGTGCTTAGAATGGGGTCACGCAGTCCGAGAAGCCGAAGCCGACGTTGTCCCCGAACTTCGTGATGAGTTCTGGAGCCACGATTGCCAGCACGACGACGCCGAGGCCGACCAGCGAGAGGATGAGGTCCCGGCGAGCCTCGTTTTGCTGGTTCGGGTTGCCAGAAGCCCGCATATACGACAGGCCACTGCGACCGACGAACACCATCGTTGCTGGCAGGCCAAGACCAGCCAGCGCGCCAAAGACGACGTTGACGCCATCCTCGACAGCAGTGTCACAGTAGATGTTCCCGACGTCGGTCTGGCCCATCGCCGAGCCAGCAAACAGCGTGAGGACCAGCAGTAACTGCGTTGTCTGTCGCACGCCGGGCGTGAGCCACGCGTCAGCGAATCGCCGCTTTGCGTGCGTGTAGAGTGTTGGTTGTGTGGTCGATGCGTTCGATGCGTTGGTTTGAGTTGACATGGATGTCTCTGTTTTTGCGGTCTTGCTTGTCCACCGATTCCCCACCGGTAATCCGCTACGGATTCTATGTTGGTTTTCTTATACTATTGTTGAATTCTGTCTTGAATACGCCAGCAAATTATGACAGTGGGATTAACTAAAATCTTGTCTATCAACTTAACCTTGATCCTCTATAATACTTAGTATTATAGAGGATACTACGGACCCGTTCTGTTGCTTGATTTTTAATGTAGCACCGAGGGTGAAATCAGACCTCATATTCGGTGTCTTATCACTTATCTTATGCAGTACAAATCTAGACAATATAGACTATATAGTTGGTAAGTAAATCGAAAGTAGTACCACTTTGCTGACATGATAAGGTATATACGTCTAGTCTAGAAATTTATGTTTAAGACAAGACCTGCACCGCTGACAGCCGCAACGGACACAGGCATCCCTCAACCGGATGGGGTCAACGGATGTCTGACGCTCCTAGCGGTTTTAAGTCACCGGATGTGCAAGTCGCAGGACAGAGAAGACACTACGAGAAAGCAACTTGCCTGAGAACGGACCGGCGTTCCCAGCTCGAACCCGTTGGCGCGGGAATCGCTGGGAACGACCTCGTGTCTGTACCGGTTCCTTCTCGGCAGAATGGCTTAAGCGTTACCCACCAGCAACAGGTATCCCCAGCCATATCTGCCGCCGTCGAGAGGCGGAGGGTGCTCACTAACCAGGATGGATATGAAGCACCACGAACGAGAGCGTAGCCAGAGAGGCATACAGTCAGAACCGTTCACGAACGACCGCCGCACGCAGAATTTTATTTTTTTGCTGCGCGGCAGAATGGAGTGTCCCCCGGGGGTCCCCTGGACCCCCGAAGGCGGCCGTCAGGCCGTCTACCCGCACTGCGGTCCGTCGCAAGACGCAACCGCAGGCGGGGTGGGGGTGCGCACCCCCACCCCACCCACACACCAAGAAGGTGTGTGTGGTGTGGGTGTGAACCCCCCCGCACACACCAAGATGGTGTGTGGGTGCGGGTCCGCCCTTCGGGAGGTGGAGTCCTGATGCGGGACACCTCGAAACTAGACTGGATGGTTCCCGTAGATGAGTGGGACCAGTTCCGTCGCCACGTTGAATCCCAATTCGGGGTTGCTGATGGCTATCTGGGCCGTGAAGCCGAACTCGCGATGAAGCAATACATCGACGCGGACGGCTACGCTCGCGTTGAAACGCTCGTTGACCGACTCGTCTCAGCCGCCGGCCGCTCTCCGGACCACGCCAGCGAAAAAATAAAATCTGATCTGGCGTCCCAGGAACCGACCCGCATCGGCATCCGCGTCGGGACGATACTCAAAGAGGAGTTTTGTGCATACGTCGACGAACACACGGACTACAACTACGGCGTCGCCCTCGCACGCGCACTGAACGTGTATCGCGATGGCGGGCGATCTCGCCGCGTGGAAGACAAACTCGACCGCGTCGTCGACGACGCCGAATCTATGCTGGGCGAACTCAACAACGACTCTGACGATAGTCTCAGCAGCGTCCAGCGCAAGACCATCGCCATCTGCCACGATGTCGGCGAGTCGTTCACCGATGCGGTCCTGAACGAGAGCATCCACAACATCGCCGCCGAGGGACCGAAAGCATCTGACCCAACGCTGGAGAAGTACCGTGACCTCGTGATCGACCGCCTCGACTACGAACGCCACCCGAACAACGAGGAGCTGTGGATCTCTCGCGATCAGGCCGAGGAGATCGCCCCCGACGAAACGCCCGCTGAGTGCCGCCGCTCGGTTGACCTACTGGATACTGACGAGATGAAGCGCCGTCTCATCTACACCGTTGGACGTCGGGCACTGGCGACGTCCTCAAAGGACGTGACGCTCCCTGAGCGAGAACTACGTCAGGAGGTGTTCGACGACGAGATTTCGAGACCAACGATGCATGAAGTGATGCAAGCAGCTGCTGAGCACTTCGGAATCGGGACCGGCAAACCAGACAGACAACAGGTGCTGCGCCTGAATCTGACCGAACTCGAAATCGACCATCCGGACATGGCTCGGACGATTCGACACTTCGCGAACGCCGACGGCGACTCGAAGCTTGCTGACAGCGGCGAGACGACGCTGGGCTCCTATGGTGGCGGCCAGCAGCCGTCGGCACTGACTGATGGAGGGACTGTCGCTGACTGACTCCCCACACTGAACCGCTCTCAGCACGCCCGCGGGCACGCCATTGTGCCGGCTGTTAGCTTCAGCTA
Source organism: Haloarcula sp. CBA1127 (assembly GCF_001485575.1). Classification (NCBI taxonomy): domain Archaea; kingdom Methanobacteriati; phylum Methanobacteriota; class Halobacteria; order Halobacteriales; family Haloarculaceae; genus Haloarcula; species Haloarcula sp. CBA1127. The sequence goes on along the minus strand of NZ_BCNB01000009.1, from coordinate 46,609 downwards.
TGCCGTTCGACGGCTACCGGGAGATGAAAGCTTCTGACAACACCGTCAGATAGCTCGTCAAAGTACCTCAAGTCGTTCGAAGGTAGTCGGTGCGTGGCTCATACACCTCTCCCTTCTGCTTGAGCTTGTCAATCTCGTGTTTGGCTTCCGACTTATCCATTCCAATCCTTCTGGCATCTCGAATCACCTGCTGGACCGGTGCTCCTGCATCGAATCGATCCTCTATATCTGCAATTATCCCCTTAACGTTCTGAATCCGCTCACGCTGAGATGACTCTTCTCCAACGATATCGTCTCCAATAATGAACTGCTGTGGATGGGGCGAACCGACACCGACATCATCGCCGACAACGTCACTGACGGTCTCCATTGTTGCATCGTCATACAGGCTAACTACCAACCGCGCACCTTCCCTGTCTGCTTCTGCATCAACATTGACCTTTACTGAATCTGGCAACTCTTCCGCGAGTGTAGCTTCCAGCTCTTCCTCAGCCTGATAACTCAGTTCTTTAGCTCGGCGCTCGTGCTCAGAGCTGGTCTGCAGGTGGTCGGCGGCCTCTTCGACAAGCTCAACAGCAGAATGGGAATCGTCGTCCGACATATTCGCATAAAAATCCGCTTAGAACTTGATAATTTGCAAACCGAAGTTACCAGCTCCCAGTAATTAAGTCTATCAACCGGACACGCTCTTCAGTAAACTGGCGGAACCAGGAGCATTAGCGCGATAATCACGACCATTTTGCACTAAAATCCCCCAAATCTGCTGTCCTCTCTGTAGACTGACCAAAACTGGTTTAGACTAAGTAAAGGTTATAACATTCCACTTAAACAGGATAACTAACCAGATGACTCAGAAGACAATAGGACAGAATACCGGAAATTCTGGCCGGGTAAATTTATCGGGACCGGACCTGAATAAGTTCGACGCTGAGGTTGGTGACCGAATAAAAGTCGATATTGCTGAATCAAAAGATATCGCAAAAGCCCTCATTGAGAATAGCTCAAAAGACAAATTCGTGATAGTATCCAAGCCGGAAGTGGGTTCCTCTAGCTTGGAGGGTTCAGATGAGCAGTGAGTTTCCGCCGTTATTTGAAACCTGCCAGCCGCGTAACGACGTCCTTGATGGCTCACTACAAGAGGACCAGTTCGCTGCGAGTTTAGCTACTGTTGCCCACGATCCCAACAAAGCTGCACCGAATTACCGCGAGGCCTCTCTGTTCTTTGAGATGACCTACCCCACTGAGGGTTTGAAGACGTTATTGAGTAATCTCACAGGACGATTCCTTGCAAGTGGAACAAATCAAGAGACAGATTATACAAGCAGCATCCTTTGCCTCGACACGCGCTTCGGCGGCGGGAAAACCCACGACCTCATCGCGTCTTACCATTTAGCAGAACACGCTGACGACATCAGCAACCTCAGTGACCACCTTCTTCCAGACGACGAGAGCAGTGCAGAAGCTTATGATGAAGCCGTCGAAGAAGGCCTCTCCGTCGACTCAGCTGTGTTTGTCGGAGGCCATGTCGACGCCCGGAATGCACGCAGTGATCGACGCGACCCCAATGCCCCGAATAGCAAGACGATGTGGGGAGAGATTGCCTACCAGCTATACGGCGCTGAAGGCTACGAAGAGTTGAAGGAGTACGACCAGAACCGAACCGCACCTGGACAAAACAAGCTCAAGGATCTCTTCGACATCGGCGACGGCCCGGCGCTAGTCCTCATCGATGAGATTGCTGCCTATTTAGAAAGCGCGTCTGCCGTTGAGGTCGGCGGTGCAACGCTGGCCAGCCAGACACTCAGCTTTGTTCTATCGCTTTTGGAGACCGCGTCTGAGTCCGATGATGTTACTATCGTCTACTCGATTGCGGACACAGCCTTTGAGGAGGAAGCCGAGGACGTGCGTAAGCTAATCGACGAACTCAATCAGATTGGGCGTCGCCAGCACAAAACGGTCACGCCAACCGACGAGAGTGAAGTTGGGAAGGTCCTTCAGCATCGTCTCTTCGAGGACATCGACGATGAAGCCGCAGCCGAGGTGTCCCAGTCGTACTTCCAGTTGTACTCCAACAGTGAGCGGCAGTTCCCCCAAGAAGCGACGGACGCGAGTTACGTTGACCGGCTCGAACGAGAGTATCCGTTCCATCCGACGGTTATCGATACGCTTACTGAGAAAATCGACACGATTCCGAAGTTCCAACGAACTCGTGGAGCACTGAAGCTTCTTGCCCGCGCTGTCTACTACCGCTGGAATAATCGCCCAGATCATTACGAGCGCCATTGGGTACGGTTGTACGACCTCACGCCAGCTGACGATGCTCCAAGCGGGAGTATCAGTTCAACTCTCCATGAGTCGTTGTTCGAGTTTGTTGATCTCAGTTCGGCTGTCTCGGCAGATATCTACAACGATGACGGGACGGCCCATGCCCAACTTGAGGATCGCAAGTGGACAGAAAAAGGCATCCCTGAACTCGGCTCACATCTGACTACCGCCGTTCTATGGCATAGCCTAGCCTACGGAGAACAAGCAACCGGGCTTACCCGGGCTGAAATGAACGAGACGCTGGGTCACCCGGACGTTCGTTTTGATAACTACGACTCGGCCCTTGATGCGCTGGCGGGATCTGACATGAGCGTCGCGTGCTACTACCTCTACGACGAGGAGCGGGTTCGATTCAAATCTGATCCGAACCTCATCAGGATCATCGACCAGCGGGTCGACAATACACCAGACGCGCAGGCGCGCTCACGATTCGAGGCCCGACTGGAGAGTGAAACCGGGACTGGTGCGTTCGAGCCAGTTCCTTACCCCGAGTCGCCGGCCGACCTCCCGGACAAGGCATCGACGCCCCAGCTTGCCGTGATGCACATGGATACGGCGCCGGTCACCAAGCAACTACTCGAAGACGAGTCGAACCCGGAGTCCGTCCCTGAAAAGGTCCAGTCGCTGTACCAGAAGTCTGCCTCGAAGCAGGGCGGCGACGTCCAGAGTCGGGTCTACAAGAACTACGTCCTGTTCCTCGCTCCAGACGACGAGCGTGTGAGAAGTGCCATCGACGAAGCCCGGCACTTGGAAGCCATCGAAGCGCTCCTCGATGGCTCTCAGCAGACGGCAGACCTTTCTGGGGATCAGATCGAGGACCTCAAACAGCGGCGGAAGGAAAAGTACGGTCTGCTCGGTGAACTCGTTCGTGGGGTCTATCGTCATCTCTACTACGTCGACCGCGATGGACTCACACACATTACGATCAACGCGACCGAGGCGAACGGCGGAACCTCGCTCGTCAATGCAGTCGAGGAAACCCTCGACGATCGCCTGATTCGGGCTGATGCCGACGCGAAGGGTGTCGCGTTCTTCAAGCAGAAACTTTGGCAGCGGACCCAGGACTCGATGACGACGCAGCAACTCGTCGAGCAGTTCGGCAAGAAGCCAGGGCTCCCGTACCTTCTGAGCACGAAGCCGCTTCGCAAGACCGTCGCGAAGATGGTCGACGAGAGCGGCTACACCTACTGGGACGCCGAGACTCAGATCGCGTACTGGGACGGCGACGCCGACGATCACCCCGAGAACTGGCGGAAGCGCACACCGTTCGCTGACTCGCCCGATGTTCGCACATCGATTCAGGATACCGACGTGAAGATCGGGAACGACTACGTCATCTACACGGGTATCGAAGCCCTCCTCGACGTACACCACGACTCGATTCGGCCGCCAGAAGCGTCCGAAGTCGAGTGCGCCGAGGACGGCTGTACGACGAAGGTCGAAGCCTCAGATGACGGCCCAGCGTATTGTGAGAAACATAAGAAGACCCCAGAAAAGACTCGTTGTCAGAGCTGCGGCGAGAAATACGACGAGAGCGAACTGAACGCTCAGGGAATCTGCCCCGACTGCGCTCAGCCCTCGGGCTGGGACACGGCGACAAGCCAGATGGCGGCGTCGCGGGCGTTCAACGAGGTGCGAACCCATGCGCTCTCGAAAGCGGCCTCAGGTGGCTCACCAGGCGTCTCGCAGGTCACGGTCGAAGTGGTGGGCGAGGATCGGCTCTCGAAGGGCTCGTTCATCGCTCAGCGGGATGCCTTCACTGACCGGTCGGACGCGGTCTCGGTTCGGATGAGTTACGACGTGAAGACGTCGACGGGATCGAGCTACAGCGCGAGCTATCAGGGAAGTCTCGACGACTTCTCGCGCGTGACGAACCAGCCCGATCCGTTCGGCGAGTCGTTCAACGTCACGCTGAAGTTCCGTGTAGACCTCGACGAGCCCGAACCGATAACCGACGCCGAGGACGACGTGCTCGCAGAACTACAGGCGGGCCTCGGCCAGACCAATATCGACGTGAAAGTTCAAGCCAGAGGACCGACCGAAGTTCCCTCTGAGGCAACACAATGACGACGGGACTCGACTCAACGCAAGCCAGCACGGCGACCGAGGACGCGCCAGCGTCCTCCTTCGGGAGTAGTGTCTACGGCGGACGGCCGACGTTCGCGATGACGCGCCGCGAAGGGTCGAACGGCGGCGAGGTCACGCTGTACGAACTGCTCCCCGAAGAACAAGCGGCCAGCCGTCGCAATCGGCTCGAACGCCACGGGCGTTCGCTCACCGTCGAGTCCTTCGAGGAGGTCTTCGATGATTCGTCGGCCAAGGAAGCGACGGGCTGGGACTGGGACGGATGGGCGGCCGTGAAAATTGCCCGTCTCGACGGTGGTCGCTTCCGCGCCCTCTCTCCGCTCATCAAGGAAACCGTCGACGGCGCGGAACTTGATGCCACAATCGTCACCTCCAGCGGCACTGGTGACCTTTTCCTCCCAGAAACTGTTGGCGTGCGTCTGGCACTCGCGTTCCGCGGCATCAAACCGCTCCAGCGTGTCGACAGGATGCGTGCCCTCTGTCGCGGAATCGCCAGCATGGGCGACGAGGAGTGTTACTACTGGCATGCAAAGTGTCGCGCCCCGTCCAGCCCGAACGGCGAAAAAGCACTGCGGACCTTGCTGACTGACCACCTATGAGTGAACACAACGACGATCTGAAACCGCTCGCTATCGAAGGACAGCTTCCGCTGAAGGCAGTTGGTATTGAGAACTTGAAGGAAGGGAATCCAAAGCATATGCCGCCACACCGCTATCTTCATCCGTGGTTCGCGCGGCGACCTACTCCTGCTTCAAGACTGGCGATTCTTGCATCGGTTCTACCTCAAGATGTTTCCTCAGACGAATTACTGCAATGGATGCAGATCGGGCCAAAAGAACTGGATAGCGGACTATCTGAGTATGTTGAGAGGAAGAAGGCAACTGAATCAGAGCGGAATGGAACGCTTGGGGAACACTATGGGTATCCCCGTCCTTTCACGCAGTCTCCTAGCCCGTCTGAGACAAAAGAACTCCACTCACTCCTTCGTAATCAATGGGATGGCGAACTGCCAGCTATCCTTGATCCGACAGCTGGCGGTGGAGTGATTCCATTCGAATCCATTCGTTATGAACTCCCAACAAGCGCAAACGAGCTAAATCCGGTACCGTCACTGATTCTTAAGGTCCTTCTTCAGTATGCACCTACCGCCGGTTCTCTTGGTTCTGATCTTGATTATTGGGCCGACAAAATTCATGACCGAGCGCGCAATAATCTCGAGGAACTCTATCCAGAATCAGAGTCTGGCCAGAGCCCAGACATATATGTCACGTCATATCGTGTAGAGTGTCCACAGTGTGGCGGTGACATTCCTCTGATTCCAAAATGGACAATAAAATCTGGGAGCGCAGTTGTCAAGCCAAAAATAGAGGATGACCGGACTGTTTCGTATCGCTGCTATACCGATCTTAATCATCCCGATCTCGATGATTTCGAACCTAACGATGGGTTTGTTGATAGGGGTGGTGAAGCTGATTGCCCTCACTGTAACGTCGTTACGGAGGGGGATACAATCAGAGAGAAGTTCAAAAATAACGACTTTGAGTACGAGATTTACTGCGTTAGATACATTGATAGCAATGGTAAATCTGGCTTCCGAGCACCGAACCAGACGGATCGAGAAGCACTTGAGTTAGCGAAAGAGCGCGTAGAGAATGATTATGAACTCTCCACAATCCTCTCTGTTGAGCGATTCGAGGGGTACGCTGACCGAGCAGTCCCCTATGGCGTTACAGAACTTAGAGACCTATTTTCACCTCGGCAATTAATTTCGCACTACGAATACCTTCAGGCGTTTAACCACTATAAGCCCGAGATATTACGAGAACATGAAGAAAATGAGGCAGAGGCGATTCTTTCAGTTCTTTCTCTTGCGTGTAGCAAATTTATTGACCGAAATGCGCGACTTGCAGACTGGGACACAAGTAAAGGCTACCCAAACCCAGTATTCAAGGGGAATATTCTAGTATTCACTAGGGTATTTTGCGATAATAATCCGTTGCTTGGTACGATGGATTTCAACTCTCTATACGAGAAAGTCCGTGATTCATATGAGGAACTCGTCTCGTATCTTCCAGAGGGTAGCCAGCCGGCGACTATTACCAACGAAGATGCCGCCGACTTGACGACCGGCCGCGAAATCCAAGCAGCGGTCGTTGACCCCCCTTACTATAGCAGCATCATGTATTCTGAACTCGCTGATGTCTTCTATGGATGGCTAAAGAAGTACCTTGGTGACGTACACCCAGAACTGTTCTCAGATGGTTTAACCGATAAAGAGAACGAGGCGGTAGCTAACCCGGAGAGATTTGATAGCGTCTCCAGTAGTTCCAATTCAAAGAAGGAACTTGCCAATGAATTCTATGAGAATAAGATGAGCGAGATATTCTCAAATATTTACAACCAGCTGTCATCGGGTGGCGTAATGACAGTTATGTTCACTCACAAAGAGACCGATGCATGGGATACTTTGGCTAAGTCGCTCATCAACTCAGGTTTCGTCATCACTTCTACTCATCCAATTACGAGCGAGATGCCACAAAGGGCAAACATGAGGAGTAGTGCATCTGCAGACTCAACTCTCTTACTAACAGGCCGTAAGCCTCACGAAGAACGCGATACTGAGAACGCAATCCCTACACTCTGGAGCGACGTCGAGGCGGACACACGAAATGCCGCGAAAGAAGCGGCTCGTGACCTCCTTGAATCTGGTATCTCTCTGACTAAGACCGACGTCATCATCTCTGCGTTCGGCCCGACGCTTCGGGTCTTCGCCGACGCCTATCCTGTTGTCGACGATCAGGACGAGGAGGTCCCTCCGCGGAAAGCCCTTGAAACCGCACGGGAGGCTGTGACCCAAATCCTCGTCGACGAATATCTGGAAGGGATGGATGTCGACATTCTAGACGATGTTACAGAGTGGTATATCCTCTGTTGGCTCGTCCACGAAGCCGAGACATTCTCTTATGACGACGGTCGCCAACTCGGCCTCGGAATCGGCGTCGACATCGACGAAATCAAGCGGTCGACGAAGACTTGGCGCAAGAGCCGCGGCGACATCAGCCTCCGCGGACACGACGGCCGCGTGCAGAACATCAACGAAAAGCCCGAAGACCGGTCCAGTCGTCTGCCGGTTGACCCTGACGACCTCTCGTTCCCGCGTTCGCTGGACGCCGTCCACGCCGCGATGCACGTCTACGCCAAGCGTGGCGAGACCGAGACCATCGAGTGGCTTCGAGAACGCAACTTCGACTCGGACAGCCAGTTCAAGGCGACGCTGAAAGCCTTGCTCCAGGTGCTTCCGCACAACCACGAGGACTGGGAATTTGCTCGGGACCTTGCCGTCGGCCGGACGAGCGACGCGTTGGACCTTGACTTCAACCCCAACGTCTTCGCAGAAGACGGCAACGAGACGACGCAGAGCACGCTCGGGGAGCACTAAGCCGAATGCGAGCGTTCGGCGACCTCACTGCGGTTCACCTCACTCTCGGGGAGCAGGGTGATGGGTCGCCGACGAAGCTTCGTGTTCCTCTTCCTGACGGTCAGTGGCATGCCGCGATTATCGAACTCTGTTGGCAGCGGTTCCAGTATTGCCTTCAGGTGCATAATTCAGCCGTGTCGGTGTACGAGACCGACCTCGAACGCCGTCGTTCATCTGATGGGCAAGTCTTGGATGCGCTACCTGTTCGGCTCAGCTGGGGAATCGGGCAGGTCGCGGATCTTCTCAGAAACTTTGAGTCGACCTTTGAGGAGTTCACCACGTCGATAGATGCGTGCCGAAAACGGGCGACGTTCGGGAATGAAACCGACTACGAACTCTTGTCACGTCGCTGGCTTCGACATTCACGAGAGCTACGGGACCGAATTGAGTTCTCGCTTCAGACATCGATGTGGATCCAGTGGATTAGTGAAAGTCTCTGGCAAGCAGATGAGCTAGCGGCCCATCTCCAGGATGACGAATCTCGTTACCTCCAAGAGTACGGGTCAGAGATGTTCAGTTACATCGCCCACCCGCCGCTACTGGTTGCTGTTCTGACCAGCGCAGCGATGGTCGAAGAGGTGGGGGCAGTCACAGTGAAAGAACTCGCGACAGGAGTCGACTCAGAACTGGATGACACCCGGCTTGATGAGGTTATAGGATGGCTTCGAGATGAGGGCCTCGCTCCAGAGAATATCGAACTGGACGTTCTGGACGACACACTGCGGGATGCGCGGAATGAACTCTCCCACTCGATGACAGCACGAGGGAGAACGGTTACCTTGGACACGTTCGGGACCTACGTCGAAGCAGTCCAGATAGCGGTAGGATTGGGGCTGAACCTCGCCGACCGACTCGTCGCCGATGTTCTCGCAGATTTGGACGATCTAACCCTTGTTCCAGATATGGACGACAGCTGACCGACTGGAGTGATTAAGTAGCCTCAGAATGAGATAATCAAGTAAGCTCACTGATGGCTGACCTTCAGACATATTCTTGGGACTCTATTTACGAGAGCCAGCCCTCAACAAGCGGGTCTCATCTTGTTGATGAATTCTACGTCCCTGCCCTCGAACGAAGCGTTCGGTACGACCGTGTGGCAGGCTACTTCTCGAGCAGTGCCCTCGCCGTTGCGGCCCGCGGCGTCCATGCACTCGTAGAAAACGATGGAGAGATGCGACTTATCGTCGGTGCGGAACTGTACGAGACCGACCGCCCCGTTTTGGAAGCTCTCTCGGACGAACTCAGCGAGGGTCTCGATGAACTCGACGATGAGCGGCTTGACGCCCAACTCCAACTCCTCGCTCAACTTCTTCGAGAAGACCGACTCACAATCAAGGTCGCTGTGCCTCGGCAAGGAAACTGGGGTATTTTCCATCCGAAAGTCGGCATCTTTCACGACGATCAGGAGAACTTGCTGTCGTTCGAGGGCAGCGTCAACGAAACTGCAGGCGGCTGGGAGCGCAATTATGAGCGGTTCAAGGTCCACCGTGAGTGGCGTGATGGACAGCGCGAATACGTCAAGGGCGATGTCGACACGTTCGACCGTCTCTGGGACAACAATCATCCTTACGTCGAAGTTTACAATCTTCCCAGGGCTATCGAAGAGGAGATTATCGACTGGAAGGCTCCCGATTCGGATACTGAGATAGATTCTGCTATCCAGATTGCACGCGGCGAAGCGCCACCAACCGAGCGCGACAAAGCGAACATCATCGCAGACGGCTCGCTCGCTCCTGGCGGATTGGCCCTCGCTGAAGAGGGTAGTACGATCACACCCTGGCCCCACCAGCGCGTCGTCTCAGACACACTTGTCAACACATACCCGAATAGTTTCCTCCTGTGCGACGAGGTCGGGCTCGGGAAGACAATCGAGGCTGGACTGACGCTCTCTCGGCTTGGGCTGACAGATGATCTGGAAACCGGTCTCCTCCTTGTTCCCGCAAGCCTGACGATTCAGTGGCAAGAGGAGCTTTGGGAGAAGTTCAATATCAACGCTTACCGTTTCGATCGGGGAAGCGGGAACCAGTACGCCTTCCATGATGCGTTCGGCCGTGAACACGCTCCACCCTCGGCTAGCAGCCTCGATCTTGATGCTGACGAACATTCGAAAGCGTGGGTCGCGAGTCCGATTTGGCGATTCCTCTATGATCAGCAGTCCGACAACCAAACTGACGCTCCATCGATCGTCATCATGTCGTGGCATACTGCCAGGCTTGACGACCGTTGGAATCAGGTTGCCCCGCGCGACGAAGGCGACGTACGTACTCGCGAAGACGTTCCAGCGAGTGCACGCGGGCGGGATACATCCAGCCGAGAGGGTGTCTGGGACGCAGTCATCATCGATGAAGCACACAACGCCCGCTCCGGTAGCAAGTTCTATACACTCCTTGAGCGGCTTCGTGAACACACCCAGACGTACTACTTGTTGACGGCGACGCCGATGCAGCTGCACGCTGGCGAGCTCTACGACCTGATGACATTGCTTGACCTCCCCGGCGATTGGGACAAGAAAGACCGGTTCGTCGAGTTCTTTGAGACCCGCCAGGCTCTCAACCAGGCATTGAAAGAACAATTCGAAAGCGATGCAGCGTCATCAGGAGGAGCATGGTCGGCACAAGCCACGTTAGACGAACAGCGGTATCAGGATCGGCTACCAAATGAGCGAGCACTCTCCGATAGGGTCTTCGACGCTGCCGCGGAGAAACTTGATGTCGCCGATGAGCAGCACGCACGCGGAATCGCCAAACAGCGCGTGCTCGAAGCGTGCCATCTCGCTTCAGACCACGGCGACCAGTACGACGGGTATGTCGAGCGTTTCGAAACTGCAGTTCGGGAGTACAACGTCGACCCGTTCGAAGCCAATGAGGACGAGAAGCTCAAGTACCTTCTCTACCCAGACTGGAAGGCTGAGGAAGAGTGGCTAACTTACTCGCGGAATGATCAACTCAGTGCCCTTGACGATCTCTCAGAAGCTGGTTGGCGAGTCGTCCGAGACGTCCTTGCAGAATCCACGCCTGTCGATGCGCTCATTCATCGGAATACGCGCGACACTTTGCGCAAGTACGAAAAAGTCGGATTGCTGGATGAGACAGTCCCGGATCGAAACCCGAAGCAGCGGAAGATCGAACTAACAGACGAAACTCGAGATGTCTACGACCGCATTGACGAGTACACTCGGAAGTTCTACAAGCTCGCTCAGCAGTCCGACGAGGCTGAGACGAGGGCTATCGGCTTCGTGATGACGACCTACCGACAGCGCCTTACGAGCAGTGTCTACGCGATTTCACAGAGCCTGCAAAGTCGTCTCGAAACGCTTCGCGCTCAGCGGACCGTGCTGAAGGGCAAACAGCGTGCTGCCAATCGTAATGACTCCCAAGGTAACTCCAGCCAGACCCTCTTGGAAACCCTCTCTGAGTACGAACTGGATGACCTCGATACGATTGATGAAATCAGTGGTGACCTCGAAGACGCCGACCTCGCCGAGATTGTTCCGAGTGTCACTGACCAAGGAATCAATCTGCTTGAGCAGGAAATCGAGGAACTGGAGTCGTTCGTGAATGACCTCAAGCATATCGACGAAGATCCGAAGGTCAGTCAACTCATCAGCGACCTTGGAAAACTGGACCGTGAGGGACACAATCGGGTCATTATCTTCACACAGTACGCCGATACGATGGACTTCATTCGAAACAGCCTGACATCCATTCATGGTGCGACGGTCGCGACATATTCTGGCCGCGGTGGCGAGATGTATGACCTTGACAGTGAGGGCTGGACGACTGTCGGTAAAGAGCGTGTCAAGCGAGAATTCGCTAACGATGATGGGCAGGTCGATATTCTTGTTTGTACTGACTCAGCCAGCGAGGGCCTGAATTTACAGGAATGTGGCGCACTCATCAACTACGACCTTCCATGGAATCCGATGCGGGTCGAACAGCGTATCGGCCGAATCGACCGTATCGGACAACGGTATGACGAGGTCACGATTCTCAACTACAGTTATGAAGATACTGTCGAGACAGACATTTACGACCGTCTTGACGACCGAATCGGCCTCTTCGAAAACGTCGTGGGAGAAATGCAACCCATTCTCTCGGGCGTCAGCCAACAGATTCGAGACGCTACGCTAAACGCCGATTCTGATGAGAGTCGAGAGACTGTTGAAAAAGCAGATAAACAGTTATCAGAGGAAATTGAAAACCAGAAGCAGGACGACCGCGTTGATGTTGGCGAGTCTCTTGAGGACGTTGACGATCTCGTAGCACAGGATGTCATTGATGAAGCGAAACTCGATGCGTGGCAATCCTACTGCCACCCAGACCTCGTTGAGGTCGGGGAAGACGGATACGAGTACGATCCACCGTTCGAGACACCGGGTCTTCAGTCAGTGTTAGTCGATAACGATGCGCTTTCCGAGGCCGGTATTAAATTCACCCCGGTTCACGAGATTAATTTCGAGTACGATGACGGGGACTTTGACTTTGCGGACAGTACATATCGCCTCTCAGTAGGTGATGCACTGATTGAGGTTCCCGTCGGGGATGGGGAACAGACGATTGCACAGGCTATTGCGCCTGCTGTTGACGACGTAGCGGTGACTTTCTCGGCGGAGTGTGCTGATGAATACCCATCTGTTCAGCATCTTGCGCCGGGGCACCCACTTCTCGGGCAACTTCTCACAGTACTACAGGACGTGAGTAAAGAACCAGTGCGGTTTGACCAACAAATCGCAACCCGACCAGGTCAAGGATTAAAACCACTGGTGTGTGGCTGGGGACGAGATGGTGTGTTCACTCGGATCACCAACGATGGTACCGTTACTGAGAGTGGACCGATGGATGATCTACCATCTTGGTGTAATCGATTTCTCGAAAACCGAAACAAATCAACAAATTCGTCATCGTAGTCGTTGTGAATCCAGTTAGGATAATAAAATTGGATATGGATTAGATCTACGTACATATTCAGAATTTTGCAGCACAAAGCTAGTGCTTTCTACGGTACCGTATAAACCGCACCCGTTCATATACAGAACCGCCGCCGCAGAAAGTATACTCAAAATTGGCATCTAATCTGCATTGTGATAGCATCACAAGACCGCAACGATTCAATGGGCCTCGGAGTTTGTTATAAACACACGATTGGCTAAAGATTCATGCCTGCACAGAGAGCAGCAATGGAATCGTAACCGGCCGGAGATGAAGAATCTCAGTGTCTCCGTAGAGATACGCCTACAAGTCCTGTGGCATCACTGTCTGTCGCTCATTCGCTTCGGCTCGGCGAGCGGCGTCCTCAAGTAGTGCTTCAACCTTCTCGTCGAGAGCTTCGTAGAAGTCTGCCGAGATTGGGTGGTCGTCAACTGTCTCCCGTACGCCAGATTTGACTATCAGATCAGTCATACATTCGGAAAGCGAACACTCGAACAATTAAATATTGTCGACTCACTCCCTAAGCTTCAGATTCAGCGGTAGGGCACATCACAGGGTTAGGTCAGCAATCGTCCAGTCGGTGGGCAAGTCGCCGTCAATCCCTTCCTCAGTCACGATATCTCGAATCCGTTTCTCGACATCCGCGTCTAACACAAACTCGTAGTCAAGGTCCTCCTGCCACTCCCAGTACCGTGGAATTGTCGGGCTAAATTCGCTGACCGCACCGGCGGGAGCATCTAACAGGTACCGTGGTCCCGAGATCTTGCCAGACCGATATGGGAGCGTCTGTCGAACTGCTTCGTCATTGATCAGTTGCTCCAGCAGTTCTATCGCTGAATGCTGGTCGGCGTAGAACGCGTGTTCGAGCATCGCATTCACGAGTGGAAGACCTGTTGAGGCGTGCTGATGAATGTTGTCCGCAACCGAGTGGTCAGGATGCCCGATTCCCCAGCCGTACGGATGGAGTGCCTCTCTAATGAAATCGTATCCATCTCCCTCAATTTGGTCGAGAATCGAACTGAAGAACGCCAGAGCGGGAGCTGGAATAGCATCGACACCATCCGACAGTCGGGTACGGATGAGGTAGCGACCAGTGACGTTCTGGAGGATTGTCGTCACGTGTGGGAACCCATCGGTTGTCTCTGGATGGTATGCGTTGAGAAACTCTTCGAGGATCTCCCACCCTTCGGTCTGTATTGCGTCGTCAAGCACGGTGATGAGTCGTTCACGATAGGCTCTTGAGATACTACGGTAGCGGTCGGATTCTCCGTCCTCATGTGCGGTCGATAACCGCGTTTCGTACGTTGCGACTGCCCGTGTGAGGGCGGTCACATCTCCGTCGTCAGCGCTCGCTAACTGTTGATCAAGCCCATCCAGTTCAATTTTGTCAGGGCGGCGGTCTGTTGTCATTACTTGTCCTAACACCAACTGGGGGCGTAATGTTTGTGTCACAGAATGACGACAATCACGTATGGCCGAGACATATGCTCTCAGCATCCACGTTGAATCCTACGAGTTCAGCGGAGAATTCTATCTGGTTGGCGACAGATACGACACAGGTGGAGAAGTGCTGAAACACGTGGCAACCGATCATATCTTGGCGATGAAGCAACGCCCACACGCCGCCGAGTACCTTCTTGAAACGCTTCAAGAGGGCGAGAACGTGAGCAAGTCCGAGTACAAGCAAGCAGAGCCAGATGTCTCCTGTGGACTCCACTTCGATGTTGACCACCAGCAGTTTCGGTTCTGGGTCGGCGACTACTCCGTCGACATTGGGCGACAGCCGACAAAGAGCGACCTTCGCTCAATCGCTGACGACCTCTCAATGTAGTACCCTTCTGTTGGTGTGTTACTCCAGCAAGGACAAGTATCCCACCTACATAGAGAGAATTGAATGCGTCTCTCATTCGATGATGGCACGCTTTTGCTTGAAGACGCTCCTGACGCTGTGCCGTATGCCGAATGGGATGATCGCGTCGGCGAGTATCGGGCGCAGGCACAGCACTATCGTCCTATCCGAAAGTGGGCAACCGAGTCCGATGGACAAGCGACCCTCGAAGAATCCACAGCGACTGTTGATGAGATAGAGGACGACGCTCGTGCCTACTCAGACTTCTATCTCACACCGTCTGTCGCTATCGAACCACGGGAGTACCAGCAAGACGCTCTCTCGGCGTGGCAGGACAATGGCCGACAGGGGAGTGTTATCCTTCCGACAGGGAGTGGGAAAACGTTCCTCGCTGTCCAAGCCATTGCAGACGCAGGCGTGAGTACGCTCGTGGTTGTGCCAACCATCGACCTGATGAACCAGTGGCACGCGACTCTCACCAACGCTTTCGGTGACCAGCTTCCAGACAGCGTGGGCGTTCTCGGTGGTGGTAGCCATAATATAGCGGACATCACGGTGACGACCTACGACTCTGCCTACCGCTATATCAACGAGTATGGGGATCAGTTCGGGCTTCTCGTTGTAGACGAGGTACACCACCTACCAGCGCCGACATATCAGCAGATCCCTGAGATGACGATTGCACCGTATCGACTTGGACTCACAGCTACGTACGAGCGTGCCGATGGAGCACACGAAGAATTAGAGGACTTGCTTGGAACGGTTGTCTATCGCGAGGCGGTTGATGAACTTGCTGGAGAGTATCTCAGCGAATACGAGACCATTCATCTCCAAGTCGAACTCACAGACGAGGAACGGACAACGTACGACGAGGAGTACCAGATATACCGTGACTACGTGGATAGCCACGATTTCGAGCTCTGGAAGGAGAACGGATATCAGGAGTTCCTCAAACGCACGTCGTATGACCCGCAGGGACGACGGGCGCTTATTGCCAAGCAACGGGCGGAAAACATCGCCCGTACTGCTGCAAAGAAACTGGATACGCTCGACAATCTGCTGAAGCGACACTACAACGACCGAACCATTATTTTCACCGCCAATAACGAGTTCGCGTACGAGATCTCCCAAGAGTTCGTCGTGCCCTGCATCACCCATCAAACTGAGACTGACGAACGTACAGAGATATTGGAGCGGTTTCGAACGGGTGAGTACTCGATGTTGGCTACGTCACAGGTACTGGACGAAGGGATTGATGTCCCCTCTGCAAATGTCGGGATTATTCTCTCTGGAAGTGCCTCAAAACGGCAGTATGCGCAACGGCTAGGTCGGATTCTCCGACCGACAGACGACAGGCAACCCGCCCGTCTCTACGAGATTATTGCTGAAGACACGGTGGAAACATATGTCTCTGAGCAGCGACGACAGGGGGTGGCAGCGAATGCTGACAGCTAATCTTGCACGCTCACGGACACACGAGGACACTATCACGCCGCTGTTCATTGACGCCAGCGAGCAGCAGTATCGGGAGACAGCCGAGGAACTCATTCAGATTTTTGAGGCCCATCTCGGTGAACCGAAAGGTGATCTGGAGGACACTATTGACCAACTCACCATCGCAGATACGGACTACAAAGTCGTCCAAGGACTGGCGAAACTGCTGAAAGATGAGTGTGAGTTCGAGACGGTTGCTCCAGTTGAGCCACATGAGATTCGTCAGCGATTGTTCGAGAAGGCAAATGAGTCGTATCCGATTGTTCGCCAGCCCACGCTCGGTGAGGATACGCAGAAGTTAGAAGTGTACAGTTCCGTTGCTGATGTGCTGGGTATCACACTCGAAGAGTGCCACCAGGGAATGTACGCCGACTTGGAGGAACACAAACGACTTGTTCGGTTTGGACACCGTGCTTCCGATGAATGCCAAGATGCGGCGGAGTCCTCAACCACGACTCAACTGACGGGTGATAGTGAGGAATCATATGCAGCGGATACAATTACGCCTGACTGGCTTCTCACTCGCTATAATCTCGCGTTAGCACAGGCTGTCCTCTACGATGCGACCGAGATGCGGGTGCGAGTCTGGGACTCGTTTGCGACGGTATTCAGTTACGTGAAGTTGTTCGGGTTGATGCACCGTATCTATCCAATCGACAGCAACGGCAATCGCGTGGGGAGTACCGATGCAGCAGACGGATACAAAGCTACGCTAGATGGGGCGGCGTCCCTCTTTTCGAAATCGCGGAAGTATGGGATACGGATGGCGAACTTTCTGCCAGCACTGCCGTTATGTGATCGGTGGGAGATGGAGGCCGACATTCTGGATGATGGGGGTGGATCGACGACTCAAACGCTTTCATTTGCGCTTGATGACACTGACGACCTGTCTTCACACTACGCTGCGCAGAGCGACTTCGACTCTGATGTGGAACGGACACTTGCCAAGAAGTGGGAGCGCGCGAACACGGATTGGGAACTCATACGAGAGGATGACGTGCTGGATTTAGGTGCGGAGGTTATGCTCCCAGACTTCGCCATCGAACATCCAGACGGCCGGCGAGTTATATTCGAGATTGTTGGCTTCTGGACACCAGAGTACCTTGCTGAGAAGTTGGCGAAGATACGCGAGGCAAACCGAGATAATCTCATTGTCGCTGTGTCTAAGCGATTAGACTGTTCGTCTGCGGATTTCGACGGGATGGACGACCGCGTGCTATGGTTCAAATCGGGGATTCACGTCTATGATGTCGTGGAGTTGGCTGAGGAATATGCCATTGAGGCTTTCTCGGCTGAGTAGGTCGGTCTGTCTCGTTTCACCGTGTCCCCTGTGGATTCTAATCACGGAGTGGAAGAATTCAAAAAGCGGTCAGCTTATGAATGAGTTGACGCCGCAGGAAGTCTGTCGGGCTTCAATATCTCCGTACGTATGGGACTGATTTGAGTATAACTCATAGCGAGAACGTGGTAGGCTCTGGAAGCCCAATGAATCGATAAGAGTGGAAGATGGGGAATAGAGCGCGTGAGGAGGGTATGACAGAGGGAACTTGGCGCTCGCCAACACTGGGGGTCAGTTGGGGAGTGATGGGGCAAGCGTGTCGGATACTTTTCGGGGACCGCCTCCGACCGGCGGCTACCTGCACATACTGGCCAGTGGATAATCAAGCCCCACAGAGTGTTTCTGACTCTGAAACACTCCTTCTGGGTAGGCTCCTACAGAACACAGCGAGACAGCCGAATTCCTCTCTGTATTGACCGTGAGCCAGTCCAAAATTTTGTGTTCCTCTGTCGGGTGAGAGGATGACTGACCTTTCACTCGGTACGTTCGGAGACGGAGACAGCGCCGACAACGACCTCGATCCAGATGCCGCAAGCATCGCCCGATGTGCGACGACGTGTCGCGCTCCTGACCGCGACGACAGCAGTTGGGCCGCCCCGGACGAGGACTGGGGGCTGACAACGCAGCGGCCAGTGTCGTCGATCAACACGTCGGCTGGTCGAGCAACCAAACAGCAAACGCGGTGGGTCGTCGATGGGGATGTCGGGGCATATGTTGAGCAGTACGCAACTGGCGACCTCCTGCAAATTCCAAACACGTACGGCGAGTTTGACTCCATTGACACCCGAGTCACATTCATCGACGGACTCGCTGACAGCTACGGGTACGGCATTGACGCCCAAGCACTCGAAAAGGCATTGCGAGTCCTCACTGGCGGTGGCCGATACACTGCGTCGCAATATACCGCCATCCCGTGCGGGCAGCAGCCGTGGATTCTGACGGGGCCAGAAGGGACGCTCCTGTCCAGCTGTATGCCCGTTGAGCGGCCGGAGAATCCATACACCAGGAAGCTTCGGACGCCAGAGACGACCCTCCAGATCGAGGAGCAGAACCAAACAGTCCGCACGGGGGCTGCTGAGTTTGCCCACCTGCTGTCCGACGCTCTCGGTGTCGATATCGAGGGCGTAGAGTATGCAACAGTACGTGGGCAAACCCAGCACTCGTTCGTCGGCGAGGAGGACAAGTTCACGATCAAGGCTAGTGACTTAGCACAGTTGCACGGGTTAACGTCCGATCCATCCGTCATTCAGGCGGGGATAGGCCATGGAGTCCAGCCCCCCAGTGGTGGCGATCCAATCTCGGTTGAGTGGGACGGGCCGGATCATCCGGTTGGATATCTCGACGAGGGAGACGTGATCGCTGGCTACGAGTTTACCTGGGAACAACCCGAAGAGTCGCTGGAAGACGTTGCAGTCGTTCGCGAGTACCGGATCACACGGAACTACTCGCGATGGACGGTCGACTACCATACCCATCGACTCGCGGCAGTCGTCCCCTGACCGACGCCGCCAACGGCATATTTTGTGTGCCCTCCGGCAAGTGGAGGGAAATCGAAATGTCACAGTCCACAGCGACCAGTAGTACCGAAGCAGCAACCACCGACGCCGAAACGAGCGTGCCAGAGACGGCGACAGACAGTGACGCAGAACTCGACACTGCGGACCTCCTGTCGCTCGATGCCCCGCAGCATCTTCGGATCAGCGGCGAGGTCCAGTTGTTTGAGCGGATTTTCGCGGCGGCTGGCACGGTCGCAGACAAGACACGGATAGGAATTACAGAGTCGGGAATCGCCATCCGGGCGGCTGACCTGCAGGGACACGCGATGGTCAACTTGCGTGTTTCTGGGAGTTCGTTCAACTCCTTCGATGCAGGGAGAGGGACACTAGGAGTGGATGTCGGACGAGTTCGCGATGCACTCTCAATCGGCGATGCAGGCGACCTTGCACAGTTCGTACTTGATGCAGCGAATAGCACACTGGAAATCAACATCGATGGGATAACGCGCACTATCGACCTTGATGCGGTTGAATCGCTCCGCTACCCTGTCGAGATGCCGGATATCAACATCCCGGCGACTGTCCACCTGAATCCAGACGACATCTCGCTCGGTCTCGACGCAGCCGATATGCTTGCCGACCGGTTTGACCTCTCTGTTGACGCCGATGCCGGAGAAGTGCGGTTTGCCGCAGACGGCGACACTGACAGCATGACCTACCGGTGGGACGACACCGATCTCATCGCCTTCGAGCCCGCGGATGTCGCAGTGAAACTTGACTCGTCGCTGGTCAAATCGGCAAATACTGGCCTGCCAGACGGCACGAATCGGGTTCTACATATCGGAGACGGGGTGCCACTCGTGCTGAAATCGGAGTTCCCCGATGCCGATGGAGCGATGCAGTTCGTGATCGCGCCGAAACTCCCGAACTGACTCAGTTTCGAGCGTTTTGCGGAAACGGTGGTGTGTCTTAACCAACAGCGACCGCCATACTTCTCGACTGTTGGTTAGCGCTAATTTTGCGTCTCCCCGGTCGAGTGAGGGATTTCCTTCATGGACCCGACCGAAACAGTTCCAGACTACGAGCGCTTCGAGCGCGAACAGATCGCACAGGACCGCGACCGACGGCGTCCCGATACTGTCGAGATCGACGAGCCACGGGGCCGCGAGGTGGTCACCAGTCTGCTTGATGAGGGCGTGGTTGAGCCGATCCCAGAACACGAAGTCTTACAGCACGTTCCCTCCGGCCAGTGTTTTGACTCCGACGTGGCGCTGGTGTACTTCCACAAAGGCTGGGAGGCTAGAGGCGAGGAGTAGCCAACTCGCAGACTAACCAACACAGTACCCCACATTCCACTCGGTGTTGGTTAGCGTCAGGACCTCTTCTCTGACGCGGCGTATGGGCGCGTCCCGAGAGTTGATACCCTATCGGAATTTTCCCAAGCGTATGGACCGCACTGACTGGCCGACACCCGGCCCGAACGAGCCTGTCCCTGCGTGGGACGAGTACCGGCAGCTCCGCGAGGCCGTCCACGACTATCTGGATCACGAGCCAGAGGACCCAACGTGGGCGGACATTTGGAAAGCACTCGGCGCGATCATGGGCGAGTACCAGCGCGATGCGTTTGCCCAAGCCTTCGACCTCGATGAGACTGCCGAGACAGCCTGCATACGCCGTCTCATCACGGGCGACGATGAGTGCCCGCACTCGCCGCTTGACGCCGACAGCGACCCGAAGGGGCCGCCTCACAGCCCGCCAGCAGACGACCACTCGACGCTCTGGCTTGACGATGGCGAGCCGGCGTTGTACTCGATGCACGTCTATCCGGGGAATATCGAGCGATTGGATTCCACAGAGCCGCCCCACAATCTCTGGTTCGACGTCTTCGAGTTTGCCGCCGAGTGGGGACTAGAGGTCTCGATTCTCGCAAAGTCATGGTACAACCTTGGCTCGGCTATCCACGTCGTCTTCTACCCGCCAGAGCGGTACAGGTAGCCAGCTCACCTCGCTCTCGCTCAGTCAGCAAGTCGATTTTGTGACCCCCAGTGGAGGTGCGGGGGCGTGCCCGAGAGTGCGTCCCGAAGATAGACCGATGTCAACGATACAGTCAGACACCCCAGAGCAGTCCAGCCAGCAGACCACTTGCACCTTCGACGATTCGGACTCCCGGGACGAGGAGATGCGCGACCAACTCGATGCGTGGGTCGAAGACCTCGCCGACCTCACGAACGAAGCGCAGACCAGTGAGCAGTTCCAGCAGTGGCTCGATGTGCAGAGCAAGTTCCACGATTACTCGGCCCGGAACACGCTACTCATCAAGCTCCAGTGTCCCGAAGCAACCCAAGTCGCCGGCTACAATACGTGGCAAGACGAGTTCGACCGCTACGTCCAGCAAGGCGAGGACGCGATCTGGATCTGGGCTCCGATCATCACGAAGAAGTGCCCCGAATGCGGGAACTCGCCGTCGTATCACGAGAACACTGATTGCGAGTACGACGAGACAGAGCCCGAGCAGTGGCGGCGGGGACTGGTCGGGTTCCGGCCAACGTCGGTGTTCGATATCTCCCAGACTGAGGGCGAGCCGCTTCCCGAACTGGAGACAGAAGCTCACGGCGACCCGGATGGACTTGTCGAGGACCTGTTGGACGCGACCGACGAGATCGGTGTCGACGCAAGAATCGTCACTCCCGAAGAGTGGGAGCATGGGTCTGCACGGGGCGTTTGCGAGCGTCGGAACGTCATGACCACGAATCCGATGGTTGAAGCGGTCGACCGGGAGAATCGGGCCGCCCTCGCGAGTACACTCATCCACGAGTTCGCCCATGCAGAGCTTCACTTCAATGTCGAGGATGAGGCGGAGCGGTCGAAACGCGAGGTCGAAGCCGAGGCAGTCGCCTACGTGGTCAGTCGTCACTTCGGGCTGGACCCCGACAACTCGGCGTTCTACTTGGCGGCGTGGGACGGTGACGCACCAGAGACGCTGCGGGACCGGTTGGACCGTATCTCGAAGACGGCTGCGAGGCTGATCGACGCCGTCGAAGGTGCCAGCTGAGACGGAGCGGTGTCTTTCCAGACGTGCTTGAGAGGAGTGTTTTGTGACTCCCCTGGTGGCCGAGGGAGTCGAATATGCGTTCCACAGCAGCGTCAGGTGGCAGTCCTGTCGGACAGTTCTTGAGTGTCTTAGCAGAGTTGCGTGACCAGATCGGAGGGCCGTACTACCTCGGAGATGTCAATGGTCGGTTGGAGTGGCCCGACCGAGGAGTGTACTTTTTCTTCTCGCCAGCAAGCGACCTTCGGGCAACGACAGCGGTCGACTGGCGACTCTCACGGATCGGCACCGTCGGCGTCAGTACCGGTTCGTCGAACACGCTCTGGAACCGGCTCAGGCAACATCGTGGGAACGTTCGCGGGAAGTACGCCGGCGGTGGCAACCATCGTGGTTCGATTTTTCGCTTGCACGTCGGACGGGCGCTAATCGAGAAGCACGGCTGGCACGACGAGTATCCTCACTGGGGCGAACCGAATCCCGACGCCGAGACGACTGCTGTTCGCGAGCAGGAACACGAACTTGAACAGCGCGTGTCGGAGTACATCCGGGATCTGCCGTTTCTCTGGGTTGACGTTCCGGGCAAGCCCGGCCCAGAGTGTGACAGAGCCGAGATTGAGTCAAATACCATCGCGATGGTGTCGCATCATCGTCGATCCGCAGGACCATCGGACCTCGATTGGCTTGGATACCACTCCCCGAAGTCTGAGGTGTATCAGTCTGGGCTGTGGAACGTGCGACACGTTTCTGACTCGTTCGACCCCTCGGTCGTGGACCAGTTGTTGGCGTATATTTCGTCAACGGAAGCGCTGGACCATCAATCGCGGATCTGAGGGAAGGTTCCGCAGCGAGAGCTCAGTACGCTCGGCTACGACTCCGTAGGCAACCCCAGCCAGTGGCGCAACCACGGGAATCCACGCCAGTACCGAGATGAACGGCTCCGCCGAGAAGAACTGCCAGATTCCAGCGTACATCAAAATCATGTAAACGGATGCAACAGCTGTCGACAGCCGCCATCGGACACCAGTCACGAGCCCGGCCAGCGGGAGGCCATAGAACGCTACATCACTCACAAGCGGGGGCAAGGAAGTGGCGACAGCAATCGCACAGAGATATATCAGAAACATCGCTGTTCCCCCTATGGATGCGACGAATAGCCGTCTCCATTCAACACGCCCGCCGGCAGTGTCGTCCTGGACGGACTGCTCGCCGCTTTCCTCGGCCGTCGTCTTGACTGCAAGAGGACTTCTCGACTGTGTCTGGATGTGGCTAGACTCCGAACGAGAGGCATTGCGAGACTGCCCGTTGCCCTCCGTTTCGCCCTCGACTTCCTCGGTGATCGGGACTTCGCTCTGCAACGCAAGCACTCTGTGGGAGTCCGTTTCGGGACTGCTTGCTGGCTCTTGGTTCGCTGACTCTGGCAGGTTCAGGCGTCCCGTCTGTGTGATATCTTCTTCGCAGAACGAGCACACTGTCAGGAGGTTCGTGGTCTCGTTTGTCCCGCCGCTCTCGGCGGGGATTCGTCGCACAACTTCCAAATCCTCCGCAGGGAACCGCGTCCCGCAGTTGGTGCAAGTGTTGTTGTCCAACTGCTTCCGGAAGACGATCCGGTACGCCCAGTCTGGTGGGTACTCGCCCCGGTAGCTGTCAGGGTCGTCGTACTGCGATTCGATACCTTCCTTCATTCTGATAGACACTTCCGCTCGTCTCCGTATTTAAGGAGCGGGGTCGTTTTGTGCCGCGCCTGCCAGCTGGGCGCGCCGGTCGGTGCGCTCGGTGTTTTCCATGTCTTCTGAGGCGCGACACTCTTGGTCAGCGGCGGCTGTCGGCGATGCACAGCAGGCTGAGTACATCGGGTTCCTCCATCGCGAGCCCTTCGTAATCGATGCTTACCGGCTTGGATTCGCCGTCGGCGTTCGCGAGGACTACTCGTATCAATCCAAACTGCGGAACGTCGACGTCCCGATTGAGATTCTAGACAACGACTTTCGGAATCCAGATTTGGACCGGTACATTGAGCGCTTCGAGCAGTACGAGCCATCGGTCGGGATGCTTGGCGACGCATACGACCGGCAGGAAGCGCGACGGTATAACCAAGCCGCACGGGAGCTGAAACGGAAGTTTCCGGGGACAGAGGTTATCATCGTCCCGAAGTGCCGCGACACAATCGACGTGATCGACGAGGATATGATCTTGGGCTACCCGATGGGCTACTCCGACCAGACCGCCGACGAGTACACGGATATTGTGGACTGGCGAGGGCGGCGCGTGCATCTGCTGGGGGCAAGTCCGACAAAGCAGTATCCGGTGATCGAGGAGCTAACACAGCCGCGTGTGACTGGGGAGGAGCCAGCCGATATCGTTGGCGTCGACTGGAACGGGATTCATCTGGCGGCGCTTCACGGCGAGTATTTTTCGCCACACGGCTACGCGAGTGCGGACCACCTCTCGATACGGGAGACGGTTCAACAGAGCTTGCGGCACATCCGGTCATACTGGAAATCGCGGGGTGTGTGGCCGACCGTGGAGACAGACCGGAGCGCGCTAACAGCGGAACCGATGGACCCCGTCTGGGCTGCTGACGGTTCGAGAGCAACTGTAAATGGTCTTGAGGATGCGATTGTCGTCGAGTATGAGAACGGACAGACGCTCGCGTACCGGAGCCAACACGAGCGAGACAGAGTAGAGTACCGGGCAGGACTCACTCCCAGTGAAGTTCACGGCTAGAGCCGAACGTGTCGTCTCAGAGAGTTTTGTGACTCCTGGTGGGGTGAGGGAGTTCCAGTTATGAGCGCGAAACCGTCACAGGAGACGGCACCACAGT
Organism: Haloarcula sp. CBA1127; assembly: GCF_001485575.1. NCBI lineage: Archaea > Methanobacteriati > Methanobacteriota > Halobacteria > Halobacteriales > Haloarculaceae > Haloarcula > Haloarcula sp. CBA1127. The sequence continues at coordinate 21,745 of NZ_BCNB01000009.1, read as the reverse complement.
ACAGTTGTCCGAATTGCGGTTGCACGAAGGCACGAGACTACGGAAACGACGGTACGATAGAGTGTTCGGGATGCGGACGCGACGCGACACCAGACCGGAAGAACTACCGTGCAATTTTGGATCCAAGCAAAATTATACCTGAGTCAGTTGACGCACCTGTTCACCATCCAGAGAAACACCTGTCCGAAGCGTTGCCAGACGGCCACAACTACTGACTCTGACTGTAGTTTTGTGACTCCCTTTCTGGTTGAGGGAGATACAGATGACGACCACACAGACTGAGCGGACTCGTGGCCGCTTCGTACTCATCGGATGCGGCGACGCGAAAACCGACCAGCCAGTTGCAGCTCGCGATCTCTATACATCCTCGTACTTCTCGGTCAAACGATCGTATGCCGAGGCAGCTGTCCAGTGGGCTCGAACTGCTGACCGACGAGCGAACACTTGGGCGGTTCTCTCTGCAGAACACGGGATCTTGATGCCCCGGCAGACGGTCGCCCCGTACGATACGACCATTGAGGACCTGCGCGGCGAACCCATCGAGGGAGAGCCACATTACCGGCTTCCGTCAGGGGACCGAGTTGAGAGCCGACTAGATCAGTGGGCGCTCCGTGTCCACTCATCGCTGGGCGATTGGCTCCGGCGGCCATACGCTGCCGATCAGCAGGAGTCCCCCTGCCGGGAGTTGGTCGTTCTGGCCGGCAGCGACTACGTCGACGCGCTGCGTGAGCGCGACATCTTCGACGGCCGACCAACTGCGATTCGGACTGGGCGAGAGACCTACACTGCTCTTCCCCCGAAAGCGACAGTTCGCTTCCCCTTCCAGGAGCGGGACTTCGACGGGATGTTCGACCAGATGGGCTGGCTTTCAGACCGCGTCGAAGAACTCTCGGCAGCAGCGGCTCCAGCCCGACGATCAGAACTCTCGGCCTTTGACGGCGGCTTCGAGCGCGACTCTGCTACGTGGCAAACAGGCCACAGTGGCGTCGACGTCGAGGGGACTGAGCAGGCAGGGCTGGATGCATTCGAGAACGTCCCTGAGCGGTTCCTTGCCACGAGACAAACAAGTCTCGCGACCGACGGCGGGGAGGGAGAACAGGATGGATAGCACGCAAACCTGCGATATCGACCGAGATGCGGATATCCACGTCGACGCGCCACTGGACCGAGAGGTGATCCGGATGACAGAGACTGGCTTTCTGGCTGTTTGTTCGGACAACCACTGTTCTTGGCAAGGACTGTTCCCAACCCGGGAGATGGCAGCCGAAGCAGTAGAGACCCACATCGAGCGAGCCCGGCGGTCTCCGGATTACAAGTACCACTTCGGCCAGCAAAACCCGTACGTCGTGGAGCTGATCGACGATTCCACAGCACGGATCTGCCCAGATCAAGAGCTAGATCTCCTTGAGCCGTGGAACTCCCATCGCGACGGACAGCGACTTTCCCGGTCGGAAGCCACTCGAACGCCGCTCGGGGAGCAACTGCATCGTGGGGACCTCATTGACTGCCACGGGCCCGGTGACGCGATGGTGCTACAAATCTCGCAAACTCGAGCGTTTGGCTTGCCGGCGTTTAGCATCATCTACGTCTCGCCCGACAGCGAGCCAAACAAGGACGGCAGCTACAGCGACGATGACCACCGATATCTGAATAATTACGTGGCTCGCGAGGGCGAAGCGGTGAGCGTTCCAATGGCTGACTGGCTGTCGTTCCGTGGACAGACCAACGTCCAGAGCGACCTGAAACGGTGGTCATCGTCTTAACGGTCGTTGCGAATACGGCTGTCTTATTCACGAGATTGTGACAGAGCTTTCGGTCAATACAGCCCAAGAATTAAACGTCAAGTTTAGCGGCAGACACACCAAGTTTGGAGTCTATACCTGGGAGGAAATCACGAGCAGACCCCTAATGGGGGATTTTACACACACACCAGATTTGGAGTCGAGATATCTCAATATGAGTGTGCTTGAGTCCCGCGCTTACGGAAGCTGTACTTACTGTGCTGTCTCATCTTTCCTTTCCTTTCAAATTCTAGTTAGACTAGACTAGAAGGAGACACCAGATTTGGAGTCCAGCCACATCCGTAAACATACTTCGAGAGCTTGTCCCCAGCCTCTCGCGTTTCTGGACTCCAAATCCGGTGTGTGTGTTGACCGCTTCTTACCCAACTCCTAGAATAGACTTCAGATATGGACACCCAGTATCGACTCTTATCCAATCTTCCACAGAGATGTCTCATCAACAGCAGAATCTGAGGACCTTTTGACTGCATTTTGATGGCATATGATACAACCACCCAGTACACTCCAAATCCAGTGTGTTCCGATAGATTTGGAGTCAATTGAATATCCAATAGAATTAGTGATGAGGAGCTAAAACTACCATCTTCACTCCAAACTAGGTCCATAGGTTTTTGTGCCATCAATAAGATATGCGAGATATGCCAGATGCAGGGGACCAAGGGGGCGACCCCCTTTTCGACGCTCCTGTCGTGGAGCATCGGAACGAGATTTTCAAGAACCGAGACCTCGTCGACACGGATCACGTCCCTGACGCCGACCGCATTATAGGCCGTGACGAACAAATTGAACAGGTAGCTCACGAGATTGGGGCTCTTGTTGTTGGTGAACCGGCCAGTTCGGTGCTGATCTTCGGAAAAACGGGAACAGGAAAGTCGCTTGTCGCTAAACATGTAATGGGCAGAGTCGAAGCAGAGGCTGACCGTCGTGGTGTCAGTGTTGGAACTGCCTATATAAACTGTTCACAAACTGACGGTCCTGCCCGAGTCCCGCGCAATATTGGCCGTCGCATCAACCCTCCTGAAAGCGGCGTCAAATTCCCGTCCCGCGGTATTTCGACTGATGAATACTATGAGCGGCTATGGTCGATCCTTAACCAGCACTACGATGGTGTTGCCATTACGCTCGACGAAGTCGACAGACTTCGCGATGATTCCCCACTGATGATTCTTTCTCGGGCTCGAGAAAATGGTTCAATAGATATACCCATTAGTATCGTGGCAATCTCGAACAAGATTGACTACCGGAATCAGATGAACGAGCGGACAAAAAGTTCGTTCGGCCATCGAGAGTACGTGTTTGACCCATACGATGCCAACCAATTACGGGAGATTCTTAGGAACCGATCAGACGCCTTCCACGAAGGGGTGATTGAGGAGGGAGTCATCCCCCGGGTGGCAGCTCTCGCTGCGAAAGAACATGGCGACGCCCGAAAGGGTATTGAACTGTTGTTTTCACTCGGCAAATACGCCATACGAAACGGTTATGATACTATCTCAGAAGAAGATGTTCCAAAAGTACGCGAGATGGCTGAAGCTGAACGGCTTCGCGACCTTATTACGGGCTTGCCAGCCCATTCCCAGCATGTTATCGGAGCACTCGCAGCGCTTACAATTAGTAATTCTGATGAAGGGTGGTTCCGGACCTCGCAGGTATTAGATGCATACAAAAAACTCTGCAATGAGCACGCTGTCGATCCAGTCACCCATGAGCGTGTGAGACAACTTTTGGAGGAACTGTCATTTCTTGAAATCACCGAGTCACGGAACCAACACCAAGGGAGCAAAGGACAATTTAACGAGCACACGCTCAATAAACCCCCGGAGATTATCAAGCAAATCTATAGAGAGACAGCACCGTGAGCGACTGTGGCTGAACCTCTTGGGTATCCTCAATAAGCACGCTCACTGACCGGTTGTTTCAGCCAGTTGGATGAACAAAGAGGCCGTATTCACAACACTTAACCAACAGCCAGTTAGTATCATCGCTTCTGTTGGTTAATACGCTATATCGGTCGATTTTCTGTTCCTCTGTCGGGTGAGAGGATGACTGCAACTGATCCGACTCAGACGCAGGACAGACAGCCAGACCAGCAAGCCGGGTTCGACTTCAGCAAGCCAGATCAAGAACACGAGATCGAGGCGTCATACTCGTGGGGGTATGTCGACACCATCTACATGGACGACGACGGTGAAATCGTCCGCTCACAGGATACTGACGGCTACTATCGCAACGACGAATCGTTCGAGTGCACCTGTGGGGAGACATTCGGTTGCGAGAGCAAAGCAAAATCCCACATCCGAAGCGAGGGCTTCCGAGGCCCGCCGGTGCCGGTCGCCGGCCATCCAGAAGCATTGCGTTGGGACAACGAGCCGATGACCGACTTTGGAGGGAATGTGGAATTCATTCCAGATGTAACGAACACCGCCGCCAAAGTTGTCGACGGGGCTGACTACCTGATCGCAACGGCCCGGACAACACTGACGCCACCAGCGGACCACGAGTTCGACAGCTGGGACCCACTCCAATCTGGCCGCCTGTCGAACCACCACGGCGACCCACTGTTCTCGGCGCGGATCTTGTCGAAGGCCATCGCGACGCTTTCACCCGGCCACCAGTACGTTCCAGACCGCTACACCATCTACTTCCGGGGGCACACAGCACTGTACTTGGAGGGACCAAGGGGCGGCATCATCATTGCTGAACGACTCCCCGGCCTCGACTGAGACGGCGATTTTCTGTTCCTCTGGTGGCTGAGAGGATGACAGAACCCACCTCCAAAGCCCGTGATGGATCAGCCACGAACAGCAGCGAATTGCCCGTCGACGAGCAACCAATTCCAGTCGTCAAGTCTCCCTCGCCGTTTGTTTGGCAAGATGAAGTGGTCCCCGCGCTCGATGGGGCTATCACCGTGCGTCCGGAGTCTGCCCGGTATCCGATAGCCGCACAGGTTGTCGACGGTGCTGAGTGTCTTGTGGCAACAGCCCGAGAAACGTTCACACCCCCAGCTGACTACCAGTTCCAGTCGTGGGGGCCACTCCAGTCTGGCCGCCTTGCACTCCGGTCGGGCGAGCCACAGTTCCCGCCAGCCGACGTGAGCCGTGCAATCGCAACGCTTGCGAAGCATCCTGCGTATCAGCCTGAGCGGTTCACGATCTTCTACCGAGGGTGCGAACCAGTGTATATCGAAGGTCCCGACGCAGGCATTGTCATCACCCCGTGGTAACTCGATAGCGATTTTCTGTTCCTCTGGCGGGTGAGAGGATGTCCACACACTCAGCATCGACGCGAACACAGTCGTTCCAGCATCGCCCGCCAGCGGACACAGGGGAGTGTTCCTGTCCGATTCACGCCAACGGCGACCCGTTCACGGCACCTCTCGGGATTCGATTTGCCGATCATGTCGGCGTGGAGCCAATCGACAGAGAAACAGCGGCCGCCGTGTACGAGGCGCACCACTCCTACATGGGGTCACTGCCGTCGGTCAATCTCGCTCATCATGGGCTGTACTTTCAGGACTCGCTAGTCGGGGCTATCACGTACCGCTACCCGCTCATATCGAAGAAGCGAATCCGGTACGGCGTCGACGGCCAGCTCTGTCCCGAGCCCGTCGAGATCGACAGTCTTCCAGCAGAGATTCGAGCGACCGCCCGGCGGGTGCTTCCGTCGACGGACACACCAGTCGTTGACAGTGAGGTGATTTCTGGGGACTCGCTCGTCGAGGCCGCGCGTATCTGCATGGGCGTTCGGATGCCAAACCTCGCGTCGGCGGCGCTAGCCCGCTCACAGGAGCGATTCTTGCAGGCTGACGACCGTAACACTCGCTTCTTGTTGACGTGGGTGCGCTCGGACTACGACGGCGCGATGGTTCGAGCGCTGCAGGACAAGGGCTGGACCTGTACGGGCTACCGTGAACCAGGGCAGGCAAGCAACCGCGAGAACAAGCCGATTCGTGAGCGCTACAAGTGGCGGTTTCTCTGTCCCGTGGATACTGCTCGCGAGCAGTCAACACTTGCACGGTGGTCTCAGTGACCGACGTCCAGCCCGAGGCAACGGCTGAGTGCTGTCGGTTCTGCGGAGAGAGGGCTGATATCTCCGGCGAGGCGTACACGTATGTCCGGTGGCCTGACGAGGTCGACCGAGAAGACGGCGTGTTCCGATTCACGATTTGCCGGGAGTGTGCGCTTCAAGACCGCGACAACGTCGAGCAGGCCGCTTCGCTCTTCTACGAGGCAGATCAAGACTATCTCCTTACTTGCGATGTCTGTGGCGCTGTTGGCTGCCAGTCTGCCAGTACTCGTCGTCCAGCAGCGGAGACGTATCGACTCGCGAGCGTTATCTCCTGGTCGGTGAGTATCAACGGCTTCGACGGAGCAACGCACTCTTGCAGTGAATGCAGTCCTATCCTGCCGGTCGACTGTGTGAAACGCCCTGACCGGGCATACGATGACGGAGTGCCGCGTCTCGTTGAACCACCGTTTGACGCAGTTGGGAAGACAGCAGACGATGCTCCGGCAGACAGTACACAGGTTGAGATCGACGGGTGGATTGGGTAGCCGGCGGTAGTTCCACGAAATCGGTGAGTCTGTTTATCTGCTAATGAGCAGTACAGGACATACACTTATCACAGTAGTCTGTTACTAATCGTACTACTGTTGCATTATTCAGACAATTATAGAGGAGCCAATCATGGATATTGAGCTACCAGACGATGGGGACAGCGATGACGACTCAATTTTCGGTGGCAGGATTGACTCGTACGAAGCATATTGGCTCTACGTTGACGGTGTGAGATACGTCGGACCAGCATTGGAACAATCTGAGGCGACAAAAGATGATGAGGACCAGTCTCCCCTTGCTCGGCACTACAACCACTTTTACGAAAAGAAAGAAGAGTACAAGAAAAAGTGCCGTGACCTTCCCGGAACACTGCCCAAATACAAAGATCACTTCAACGAACCACGGGGCGATGTTCGTAAGATTCCAGAGCACCGGTTAGCCGACCTTGACCTCGGCGAAGAAGGCGACGACCCGATTTGGCTTCCACCAGAGTACGAGTTGCCTGCTGTGTGGGAAAACGACTTGGACGAAATGGACAAGTCAGAGTTAGTGAGCCTTGTGGAGAAACTTCGAGAGGAGAAGAAAGAGATAAAATTGGAGCGTGACAACCTGCGCGACCAATTGAAACAGGTACGCCAATCGCTCACAACCTTTCTGGACGATGAAGAAAGAGACCCGAGTGAGAGCGATACAGCGAACTTTACCTGTAGCAGCTGCGGGCAGACTTTCGAGTCCCGGGCGGCCCGTAATGGACACAAGCCACACTGTGATGAGGCGCAGACCAGCGGCAACGATGCAGTAGGAAACGCTTCCCGGCAGGACCTTGCTCAAATAGCCGAGGACCTGCCTGACCTACTGAATGAACAGTCGAATGTAACTCACGAAGGAGCCAAAGAAGAGTTGGATAACCTGAACCATCTACTTCAGGGAAGTTTATAAAGTGCTCACGTATGGATGCAGCCGTATTTTTACTGTATCTCGCCACGAGCCGCCAGCTAATGACTTGAATCTGCCAAAATATATGTCTAAAAGCCGGGCAACTTGCAGTTTTATTGAGCAGGTATCTCAGCCAGCACAGTAAGCATAAAACTCCAGTCACAGCGGTAGCAACCCCCATTTTGTGTTCCTCTGGCGGGTGAGAGGATGTCTCGAAATATGTCCTGCCGTCGTTCGGAAGACCTGTCGCAGCGAACCATCCCAAAGTTCGTCGAGTCCATCACGACAACCGTTCGAGCGCAGTCCGGCAGCGCCGATGTTCAGGCAGTTGTCCTCCGTACGGTGGCCCGGCGCTCAGACAGTATCGACCTCCCGGACGTACTCGAACTTCGTTCGCTTCTGGACGTCGACGACGAACAGGCAGACACGCTAGAGGAACAGATCACGACCATCATCAGCGCCATCGAAGCCGAACTCGCTGGCTGGGGCCGCCGGGAGGTCGCTGCATGAACGCAGCAGGAACGGCCACGTTGGGCGATTTCGGCGCTGGTGGCCCACGCTCGGATGTGCTGATTGACACGCAGAGGGCGGCACAGGAGGCCGCTGTGGGTGAGTGGGAATTTCTCGCCGCTGGCAACGACACGATCGGGTGGCACATTCCCGACACTGGAGCGACCGTCCTGCTGAAACGAAGCGGTGCTGGCTGGACGCTCGAACGGGCGACCAAACTGGTCGGGACGCGACGGTCACTCGACGCCGGGCTGGACCTTGCCAGCTCATACATGGCGGATCGACCGGAGGGAGCATCCACATGGCGATGATCGAGCGCGAGCAGTGGCGTCGTGAGGAACGCCAACGAGTTGGGGCAGCACTGGCACGTGCCCGGTTCTGGCAGTCGGTTGCGCCACACAAAATCGGCTTCTGGGAGGCCGTCGACAAGACGCTTCTAGCTGACTACCCCAACTGTCGGTACAGACGTAGAACGACACTCGATGACTTCCGGGAGGAAGATACATGAGCGACCCAATTCTCGATGAACTCCCTCCAGAGCGGTTGTTGGACGCCGATCATCTCCAGCCAATCGTCGCTGGCATCAACTGTATGCACTCAATGGAGACCGTCCAGCAGTATCTCGCCTACGAAAACCAGCACCAGAACCGGACACCAGTCCAGTCTCGCCTCCGAGAGCGAGCACGCGAGATCCGTCGCGATGAATCGGATTCCGAGAAGCAAGCCGTCGCATAATTTCTGTGCCCCAGCGGGGTGAGGCGCGTCCCACGGAGGACGTGCCGCATACCGATTATGAGTAAGAACAAGACAGACGAGACGGCTGTACAGCAGTGCGACGCCCTCGATATCGACCCTGATGCCGTGGATATCGGTGATGGACTGAAAACGACCGAGGGCACGTCTGCACTCGCCGTCGTCGGTGTTGACGCTGAAAAGGAGCGCGTGAAGGTGTATTCCCCGTCCGGTGAGCTGACGGTCAATCGCTGGGTGAGCATGGACCTGTTCAGCGTCCACTCCCCGAACGAGGACATCCAAACCGACGCCGACCGTGAAGCGTGGCTGAACGAGACACTGTCGAAGAAGGCCACGCATATCGACGGCAACGTGTACCCACTCAGGTATGCCATCGACGAGAACGGGAACGTAATCGCGGAATAATCGAGGAGCCGTACCAGCCACTCTTTCGCTTTCTCTCACGCTCACGGTTCCCGAGCGCAAGCGCTCGGGGGACACGCTCCACCTTGGACCGGCAGGCCGGTCCGGCGGTCCCACTTCAGGAGGTAGGTGAGGCTCATCGCGATGAATCGGATGGCAGGGAACGAGCCGCCGTGTATTTTCTGTGCCCCAGCGGGGTGAGGGGCGTCCCACTGAGGGCGCTCTGCTGACCGATCATGAGTAAGAACAAGACGGACAAGACGGCTGCACAGCAGTATGACAACTACCCCGATCCCGACGCCATCGTTCACTTTGGCGATGTCTCGGAGGAACTGGTCGAGTTGGTCGAGGAAACGCTGGAAACCTCCGACTTCCTGTCGACCTCTCGCGACGACCTGCCGGAAACGACGCTGCTCGTCGAGGCGGTCGAAAATGAGTGACGACCAGCTGTTCATCGTCGTGGAGGGTGTCGGGCCAGCAGATTTTCCTGAGAACGAGGCGAGTTCCAACAAGCAAGACGAGGCCGTTGCTCTCGCGAACGATATCCACGACCTGATTCGTGAGGAGTACGGCAAGGAAGAGATTGAGGGCGTCATCCCGGTGGTCAATCCCGACGCCCACGAGCAGATGCAGGCGACAGAACTCTGACTAAGCGGTGAGTTCAAGCTCCGTTTGTGTAAGAAATCGTTAGCGAGTTTTCAGGGGTGATATGTACATCCAAGGGTGTATGTGGCGTCCGTGACACTCAGGACAAGATCTGGGATAGCGCCCGGAATACATAAGACATTGTCCGGGACCTCCGGGGAATTTATAACAATCCTCCGGACAAGACTCGAAATATCCGGAATGTCCAAGGCAAGATCGTCGATGCGCCTCCAGACAAGATCTGGGATGTTCAGGGCAACAACTTTGATTCTGCAGATACTGATTACATATGTTGACCCCGAGAGTTCCGGAGTCAACACACGCGAATTGCGAATAATAAGCCGCCGTAACGGCTGATTAAAGCAATAACCGCAAATGAGTCAGCGGAGACTCAGCAGACATATACACCTTTCAGCAACAAACCCGCCGAGCGGCGGGAACCGGGTGTGGTGACCGGTTAGTTATTCACGTAGCCCCATACCGAGAGTGCTGCACCGATGATTATAGCGCCAATTGCGCCTAACACCGGTCCAGAGAGGCTCGCAAATAGCAACACACTTCCGCAAATCACCGCAACGCTCGGGGCCGTAACCCCAAGCACAGAGAATTCAGCAGACATTGAATACACCTTCTGTCTTTCTCAACAGCGGTAGGCCGCCGCAGCCAATTCCCGGGTTGGGCGGTCACACGCATAAGGGTATCGTGGGTTCGGTGAAAGTAAAGCAGAGGCACCTGTTTGAATTGATTTAATACATATTAAATCTGCTTCGCTGAGCTAAAACCGGAGATAGAACGTCTTTAGCGAGGTTATAGCATAACCGGTGTTGCCGAAGTAGTCGTAATTCACTCAAAGAGCGGTTTTTCATCAGTACTGACACCTCCTGTCAGAGAATAGAGTTACCTTCCTACAAACTCTATTCCCCGAATTTTCTGCGCCCCAGCGGGGTGAGGGGCGTCCCACAGAGGGCGTGCCGCCTGTCATTCATGGCTACTACAGAATCCCGTAGCGACGCCAGCAGCATCAACGAGAGCGAACTGGAGAAGGCTGACCCGAACAACCGGACCGTTCGGGCACTGACCGAAGTGATGACCGTGTTGGACTCGATTGGTCGGGCACGAAACGCCGACGACCTCTTCTTGGTCAACTCCGGGTCTGGCTCAGAGTACCTTGTCGACACTCGAACAGGGAGTTGTGAGTGCAAGTGGAAACAGTTCAACCCCGGCGAGGAGTGCAAGCACCAGAAGCGAGTCGCCTTCGCGACCGGCGAGCGGCCCATCCCGCAGTGGGTGGACGACGACGCCCTAGACGACCAGTTTGGACTACACGTCGACGGCGAACCACGGAAAGCGGTCGCTGACGGTGGAGTCATGCAGGTCCGGTTCGACGACGGCGGTGTCACAGACCCCAACGAGGACCCCTTGGCCGTCACCTCCGAGGACGAACCACGTACGAAACGAGCGAAGCAGGAAGATATCGACGTTTCCTTCCTTGCAAAGCCCGGTCGCTACGAGGTCCATTCGGCGTCGGATAGCCGGTACGAGGTCGACGTGCTCGAAGAGACGTGCAGTTGTCCCGATGAGGCCGAGCGATGCAAGCACCGTCGCCGGGTCGAGATCGAGATCGACGCCCAGCGAGTCCCCCGCCCGGATGGAAAACTGCCAGACGCCTAACCGGCCGCCGCAGTGTGTTTTCTGCCCCTCTGGTCAGGTGAGAGGATGTCTCGAAATATGTCTTCACAAACTGTCCAGACAGCGTTGTCTACGGCTACGCCGAGCTGTCCCGAGTGTGGCGGCGAACTCGATAGCAGCGGGCGAGAAACGAACTGCAAGGACTGTGGCCTGGTGACCGACCAAGACCGGATCGACCGCAGGCCATCGTGGCGGACGTACGATCAGGAGGAACAGCAGCGGACGGGCGCACCTCGGACGGTCACTCGCCACGACCGAGGCCTGTCGACGAACATCGGAAGCGTCGATAGTGCAGACATCTCTCCGAGACGGCGTCGACGGCTTGCTCGTCAGCGACGACTCCACGGCCGGTCGAAGTTCACCAGCAAGCGCGACCGGAATCTTGCTCACGGGCTTGGTGAAATCCGACGCATCGCGAGTGCGCTGTCTGAGAGCAATGCGGTGAAAGAGCAGGCAGCCACGTTCTTCAGGGAAGCCCAAGACAAGGACCTCCTGATCGGACGGTCGATTGAGGGCGGTGCAGCGGCCGCTGTATACGCTGCCTGCCGATGCAATGGCCTCGTGACGATGGAGACGGTAGCCGACGTTGCCCGGTGTTCAGACTCCCACATATGGAACTGCTACCGAACGTTCCTGACAGAACTTGACCTTCCGATCCCAGTATCGCTCCCGGTGGACTGGGTGGCGCGGATTTGTTCGGACCTTCCATTCGACATTGCGCCGGATATTCGCCAGCGAGCGCTCGAACTCGCAGAGCAGGCGACCGAGTCCACCGAGATCAACGGGCGACCAGACGGTATCGCAGCCGGCGCTCTGTACCTCGCCGGGAAAGAGTCAGACATCCGGCTCACGCAGGCGACGATCTGCGAGCCACTGGATGTGCATATTACGACGGCCCGGCAGTGGTTCCAGGAGATCGAGGAGCATATCGTTGAATGAATTCTCGCGACGGCCTGTTTTGCGTGCCCCGGCGGGGTGCAGGGCGAGCCAGCAAGCACGTCCTGAGAGAGACATATGTCAGTTATAGATACTCCCGAATCGGCGGCACAGCACGACTCTTCGAGTGTTTTTGCGTCGGTCCCAGCGCTACGGTCGCCAACGAAGGTCGCATCGTTTGTCGAACGAGTCCTTGTCGAACTTCGGCATGAAGCCGTGGCTGCTCGGTACGTGACCGAGCTAGACCAAGCCGGAGCGAAGACAATCTGGTGCCGGGTTGAGCACACGCCATTGGACGTCGACGCCGCGTATGTCCAGATTCGAGACGACCCACGGTTAGGGGTTGGCGTCGAGCCGTGTTCGCAAGCGACGGTTCGGAAACGACTGTGCCAGTGTCTTGACCACGATCGGACTGGGCGCGTTGATGTCCGACCGCTGGCCGACGTTTCGATGAGCGACGACTGAGCTGTGCTTCAGGTCTGGTCCCGCATCGGTAGGTCGAGATCACCGAGGGCAGCGTGCTGGCGGAGAACACAGAGATGCGGGCAGACAGTCGTCGCCTGGAAGACTTCGCAGCTACACCAGCCGGCGTGGGTCCCGTTAGGATGCTCGGCCAGCGAGCAGTTCACAGGACAGTCGCCGTCGACGGAGACGAGAAACAGGTCCGGGCGACCGCCCTTCGTTACGTCGACACTGGCATCGAGGGCGGCGTTCCACGTTGCTGACCGACGCTGTCGGATCTGCTGGAAGTCAAGATCACGGGTGCCGCTGGGCTGGCGGGATATCCACTGATCTGGGGGCGAACACTCGCTAGTCGCGGTTGGGGACTCGGCTGTTTTCATGATGAGTCCTCGTACTAACACATATATCCTCAAACAGCAAGAAAGTTGCTATAGAGGCGATACAGAGCGGATTTTGTGTTTCTCTAGTGGCTGAGAGAATCCAACAATGAGTAGTGGATACCGACGAGGGACTACCGGGCCGAAAAAGTTGAAGTGGCGCTGGAAAGATGCAACTGAGAATCGGTCGCTGCCCCAGTCGTGGGCCGACAACGGTCGCACAGAATCTCCCGAAGAAGATGAGGTGCAACTGTACGCAATCCAGTGTCGGGCTGGGCTCTTGCTTGAGTGGCTGGTCAATACACGAACGGGGAAGCTACTCAGAGGCCCGCTGAGCGAGAAGCCGGGGATCCGCGTTCTGTACGTTACCGCCGACGGTGAGTATGCGGTCATGAGGCAGTTGGAGGCCCGCGAAATTGATGACAGTTGGAAGCCGCCCAAGCAGTTTACCAGCATCATCGCGAAGCATCTGGAGGAGGCTGATCCAGTTCCAGACTCCAGCCAGGACTACTACCGACGGGGGGTTGAGGACCTGTACGACGTGGAGTGAAAACGGCGCTCTCATACCAATATGCTCATATATGTAATATTGTAACCGCGAATATGCACGACCTGACAGCATTTCAACGAGACTTATTGTTCGTAGTTGCTGGGAAATCCAAACCCGCTGGTGTCGCAATCAAAGACGAAATTGAAGAATATTACGAGAAGAAGATTCATTACGGCCGACTTTATCCAAATCTGGATACACTCATCGACAAAGGTCTCGTCGAGAAAGAGAAGAAAGACGGACGGACGAATGGCTACATAATCACCAATCGTGGGCGTCGAGAGCTTCAAGCCCGGTGCGACTGGGAGAATAAGTTCTACAACTGACCAGATTCACGACTGTCGGCAGGCCAGATTTTGTGCCTCTCTGGTGGCTGAGAGAGCATGGCTCGCCACAGATCGACGTCGACGAGATTGTTGCAACGCTTGAGGAAATTCGCCAGCGCGGGCACAGCGCGCACACGGTCTTCCGAGACTGGGTCAACCTCGTGCTGTTCGCACTGCAGGACCGAGACGACCCGTATCTGGAGATCGTTGACGACTATCGCGAGCGCGGCGATATGGCCCATCCAGAAGGACAGCGGTCGGTCGACCCCTTCGCCAAGGCGTTCGGCCAGCTCCAAGAACGGATGGCGGCCACTGACGCTGACGTTCTGGGTGCTGTCTACGAGGCGTATGGAATGTCCAGCGATGCGTTCGGCCAACACTTCACGCCCCACTCTGTTTGCGAGACAATGGCTGGAATCGCCGGCGTCGGAGACGAGAGCGATAGCGAGGACCGGGAGACGGTTTGTGACCCAGCCTGTGGGAGCGGTCGGACGCTACTGGTCGCCGGTCGAAAGCAGCCAGACGCGCTGTTTGTCGGGCAAGACAAGGACCCACTGTGTGCCCGAATGACGGCGCTGAACTGCTGTTTCCTGAATCTGGGTGCCTACGTTATCCAGGGCGACTCACTGACTGTTGAGTTCCAGCGAGCGTGGCAGACCTCGTACTCTTCGCTGGGTGGGAGCGTTCGCGAGCTAGACGACGAGGAGGTCGAAGAGCTTCACGAGTGGGTGACCGACGCCTTCGAGAATACGGTCGAGGCGGAGAACCAGCCCAGTCCAACGCAGAGGACAGACACGGGCGCGGAAGACCAAGCATCTCCTGTTGCGACGTCTGTCCCAAGTGAGCAGGCCAGTCTGGATGCGTTCGAGGGCAGCGATTGACGGCTGTTTTGTGTGCCCCAGTCGGGTGCGGGGCGTTCCAGTGAGAGCGTCCCGAGAAGACCCATGTCAAGTGAACCAGATGTAGAGCCAGACACGGCTCCAGACTCAGTCGAAAAGGTCGAACGAACGGACTTTGGATGCAGTATGGAAGCACGGTTGGATCGAGGCACTGACACTCGCGATCAAGACAGAGTGACCATCAAGTCGAAGGGTGAGACTGCTGCGGAGACGATTGCAGAGTTCTACAAGCTCTTGGAAGAGTACGAGCAGGAGATCGGTGGCCGGCTTCGGGATATTCAGCCCGAGGAAGACGACGAATAGAACCCACTTATTCACTCTTGCCTCCGAGCAAGAGTAGTAGCGGTCGTTGAGGACGGTTCGTGCGTGATTTACACCGTGGACGGTTTCAACCTCGGTAAACGTGCTGACAATCGGCCCGAAACACACGATATTTCGACCGAAGAAATCGAAGACACGTCTTCACTGCTGTTGCTCGCTGATGTGGTAGCAATTTAACCAATATACAGGTCGAATGGGTGTTTGTGTTGGTTAGCTGGTGAACACCGTCGATAGTGATGACGAATCATTCGAAGATTAACACGTAGGCCAGAAGGTTGATAGCCGAGAAGAGACGAATCCAATCACAGGCACCACCCTGAATCACCTTTCGGTGTCTGTGTACCCACCCCCACCCCATCCCCATTCGGTGCCGGCATAGTCCGGCACTTTCACTTTTACCCCGGCAGGCATGCCTCTATCAGATGGGCCACGCTATGAGCAATCATGCATACTGACGCCGAAAAGCTTGATCCCGAGGCGATTTACAGGACTAGTCCGATTACTTGGCACACGTTCTAATGGTTTCGTAGACGGCCTCAGGCTCGTCGACGTTCTCTAATCGAAGCGGACCCAGCCCACGGTTCATCGAGATTGTCCCGTACCCCAGGGTCGACTGGATACGGTTCTGGTTCAGTTCGTGACTCCGGAGTTTATCGAATCGGATCCCCTTTGAGTGGGTACGGAACAGGAGCTCGTACTCTTGTTCAACGCGACTGCTCGTAACAGTATAGGTTGTCCTAACGAGAATAATAGTTCGGACCAGAAACCGGACTGTCAATACAAGTCCGAGCAACAGGACAACGAGTGCTGCCGTATTTGTGATATCTGGCGATCCAAGTGCCTCTGGATTGAGTTGGAGGTACCCAACCACACCCAGACTGAGGAGTAAGACGACGGCCAGTCGAATCAACGTTGGCTTGGTCGTCGGATTGGTTTCGAGAATGACTTTTTCGTGATCATCTGATTGGCCTGTGGTAGTCGACTGATTCGATTCATTCGATGTCTGTTGGTCTTGTTGTGACATGTTAGGAAATAATGTATGCGATGATGGACCCAGTAACGTAGACGACCGGTGAGAGGGCGACAGCGAGGACGGTAATCGCCGCATTACTCCGCGTTGCCCGATGGTTGATTCGTGCGCCGAGATACAGTGAAAAGAGGTAATATAGTAGCGTTAGCGTTAGGATCGCCAGAATCCACTGGCCCTCGGTCGAAATAGTAGTAACGCCAAGAGAGTCTGGCCGCCCACCAGGAAGCTCCACTCCTGCACCGAGTGCGTCAATAATGGCATAGACGAACGCGGCCTGAAGGTTCCTGATGAGTTGGCGTGCGCCACTGACGCCAGCTTGGTTAGTCAGATACCAGACAGCGGAGAACGTCGCAACGAGGTATGCACTTGTCGTGTACACGACAGTGTGCATGCTCTGGACAATACCTTGCGAATCCCGAACGATGAGAACACCCGCGTGGAACGTCACTAGCGTGATTGCAGTTGCTATCGAGATGAACAAGGAATTCTGAATAAACGCCATGAGCAACTGCCAACTGGCCACTGGATCAATACTATATGAACCAGCGATTCTGGCGTAGTTTTCTGGGGCAGGCTGTGAGGACTGAATACCAATGCCAGCGAGGGTGAGCGGGATCGCGTATGCGGCAAGGTTCACGACATAGACTCCCAATAGTGAGCCTAATTGTCGGATTACACCAAGTCGGGAAGCCCCATACGAATCTGTTTGAAATTCTACAAATTTGTGCGGGCGAAAGATGGCATCAAATCCACCGCGTAGTATTGCCCCCACACCTCTCACAGGCATATACGCCTCTTATTTTATCAGGGATACTTAGCTTTTGGTTTCATAGTACTTTTTGAATAGTCTGTTTTTAGTATCGACAATAATATTGGTTGAGTATGACTCGTCAGGCTGGGAAATTACCCTTAATAATTACCGTGACTGTGTCGCTTTGGATCGCTGGACTTGTGCTTGGGTATTTGCTTACCCTTGGATCTACCCGGGATCTTCTCTGGGCCTGTTGGGGAGCCTCAGTTCTTTTGGTGCCGCTTGTAGCCATTGATAGTCGACAAGCTGGGTCATTCTCGTGGCCGGTCATCGGTGGGACCCTCGTTCCAGGACTCAATTTGGTTGTGGGTGCCGCCTACGCCCTGTCACAGTTCCGTCTCCGACACGGAAAAGCGAACAATCGCCACGGCTTGCTTTTCTTTTCTGGAATCTTTACTGCCACACTCGCTGTTGTTATTGCCCCATACGTGCTTGGTCCAATCGCCCTCATCTGTGGCTATGTAGTTCGACGACAGTACAGTACCCGGGAAGGGGCACTTATGCTGACAGCGGGGAGTGTCACCACACTGTTCGGGTTGGCGCTAAATGTGGTCATATTCCTGTTCCTTCGCCCTGGACCAATTCTCTGAGACCAACAAGATAGCAATCGGTTAGCCATTGGGCAGAACAGTGATACCACGACGAATGCCACCAGCAGTCGTAGGTATGGTTTCTTTCTGAGGCTAGAACGGATAGACTGCTGACCTTGAGAACACACATCTGACACTAAGGACTCTCGTATAAGGGTCACTTTCAAATAATAGAATTCACTTGATATTAAAGCAGCAACAAAGATGGGAAATATTAGATCGAACATGCCTGGTCTATCTACACGAAGGCAACTGCTGACGGCAGTCTTAGCAGGTAGTGTGAGTGGATGTCTGCGGTCCACGATGGGCAGTCAATCACAGGAAACAGAGAAAGTGGATCAATCAGGCACAAAAGAGGGCACGGCGACACAAACGGATCTACCAGCTAAAGAGTGGACCCAGTCGTTTCCGGCCCCACCAACAACCCAACCGTTGATTCGTGACGGGAACGTCTTCGTTGGATGTCAAGATCACAATCTATACAAGATTGACCTGCAGACTGGACAGCAAGAGTTCGCGGTAGATGTTGGAGATGAGGTCGGTAGAGGGCTCACATATGCTGAAGGAGTAATCTACGGCAGTAGTCCCGCTGGTGTCTTCGGCATTGACACTGAAACTGGTGAAATAACGTTTTCCACCAGCGAGCAAATAACTGGATTCGGTATCAATACGCCGCTTGTCTCCCAGGGCCGCTTATACTATTCATCGGGTTCCCGGCTTACTGCATTTGACATCGCATCCGGCGACCGTATATGGGACAAACGAACGGCTTCGTGGGGTGGTCAACCGGATTTAGCGGATGGCACGCTAATCGTGAGTGATGCGGGCGATACGGATACAATTCCAAGTGAAAAAAGTCGTATTTACGGGCTAGATCCAACAGATGGCTCTGTCCAATGGAAGACTGACATCACAAGCGATTCGCTGGTATCTGCTGTTGCACTCTCATCAGATCGTACTCTCTCGGTGTTTGTCGGTCGCTACGGACTTACTGCAGCGTTTGACACGGCAACTGGAGAAGAGCGCTGGCGGGCGACTGTTGACAGGGATGGCAATGTCGTTGGTCAACCAGTCGTCACCCAAGGACTTGTGATTGTGCCGCTCGGGGTAATGGCATTTATGCGTATGATGTTACATCAGGCAGTCGTCAATGGTCTATAAATGGAACCGAAGTTGGAACTGGCTATCGTATTGAGGCCCTCAATGGGCATCTCATCACTGCAAAATCATCACTCTACGAACTCGCTATTGCGGATGGGACACTCAAACAGACACACGACCTATCACCTAGCGTAGCAGAGTCATTGCTTCCAGCGGTTGAAGAGGATTATTTTGTTTATCCTACAGCCTCCTCTTCAATTCGGTTAGTCAAGCGAACTCAGTGATTACAAGTCACGAACCTGGAAACAAACGGTTCCGTCGGTACCAGTTAGGAAGCACCGATTTCCAGTTGTGGAGAGTGCGTATGGAATCTGGTCAAGAGCTTTCATGACACCTTGACCACTTGATTTAGTAATCCAGTATAGCGAGTCTTCGGCAACCCAGACGCCGGTTTCACCCACAGCGGGTTGGGTTTGGACCGTACTATCAGCTTGGAACCGCCATTGTTGATTCCCTTCAGAGACGGCGTAGATACCGGTATCATCTGCGGGAACATAGGCCGTATCATCCCCAATTGCCGGTGCCGAAGTCGTTCTGCCAAGTGGTTCAAACATCCATTCCTCTGTTAGTCCGCCAGAGCCGATAGTCCACTTGTAGAGTTTTCCCGCATCTGTTGAATAGAGTGTGTCATCAGATAGTTGAAATTCATATCGGGCGTCAGCCAGAGCCGTATTTCCAACTTACCTGTCGAGATGTTAACCCAGAACGCCTGGTTCCAGCCAGCGACTATAACCCGATCCCCAATCGGCGGCAAGAGCGACTGAATTCCAAGCCAGCTATCATACGTGGACGCAATCTCATCGTGGGTTTTGTTCCACTTGATTTCGCCCGATTCAACATTGAGGCCCGCCAGACCAGCGAAGTCCTCCCCATTTTCCAGACTATAACTATATCCACAAATCGCGACATTATCTGAAGTCACGATTTCCGTTGTGGTGTTGTGCAACGGTTCTTGTGCTGGAATTTCGGTCGCCCAGTTGACTTCTCCGGTGTTGATATCCAGAGCATAAAGATGTGTTCCCCCTCCAACAATCACTTGCGACCCGCTCACAGCGCCGCGAGTGGAAATATTCTGATCAGTTGAGCCGGATCCACTGATCGATTGCCGCCATTGAACACTACCATCACTCTTCTTTAGTCGGACAAATGCCGTTTCTGGTGAACAGACAATCAATCCCTCATCGAGATCTTGTTGGGTCGTAAATGAGGTCACGTCCTGTTGGTAGGTCCAATGTTCCGTGATTTCAACCGCAGGAGTACTTGATTGAGCCGTTGAGTTGGCGATTTGGTATCCGTAGTTTGAACAGATGCTGTACTTGAGCTACTATTAGGTGATGTACGTTCTATCGCAGTCTGTGACGTATCGCTACTGTCAGTAAAGCTAAGGCACCCCGTAGAAAATGACAGTCCACCCAATGTCGCGATTATCTGTCGACGAGTCGTATCTGATGATATAGTCATGGAGCTAGTTTATCATCTATACAGTATGAAATGTATATGATATAAATGTTTATCTGCATGATATTTGCCTTTTTATCCATGAGATCTAAGAATTAATATGTGTCGTTGAATGAATATTTATTACGTTGCGATTTTGATCGATTGTTCATAATAATAAAGATCATCAGTAAATAGAAAGGGACAGAAGGTTGGTAATGCCTAACTTTCGTGTTTTCAACGGCGGTACATCCACTAATTCATTTTCAGAAATTATTTGATTCGCTTCCTCACGGGTGCGTTTCGCGGCTTCTTGTGTGTATCCTTCGTGTGTGGTCTCGATCGATTTGTGACGGAGTACGTCTTGCGCCAACTGATGATTCTCGCGATAGATTTCTCGCCCGAAACCTCGGCGGGCGCCATGTGGCTTCAGTGGGTCTTCGAACTCGGAGTCAGATCATTCACACAGATCCACCAAGATGTTCCGGGCCGACTGGGTTGTGATCGACGGCGTCGGGTCCAGTGCCTTCGCTGCGTTGTCGAGTCTGGGAACACAGCTTCGTCTTCATCGGGATCGCGGAGTTGCTTCCAGCGCGAAGTGGGCGAATCGGCATCGTCAAGAATCGGAGCAGACTCGCGGTACGGTTCTTGCCGAACACCTGCATTGTGCCGGCTTCGAGGTCGACGTGACGCCACCGCAGGCCGTTCCGTTCCTCATCATAGAGACGGCAACGAGCTCTGCGCTACGGACTGCTGAGTAGGCGAGCAAAAACAAGCGCCTGGTCGCGTAGGCTGCCGTACGGTCAATGTCATCGCCGATCCGGCTTCGTCGACGCGGGCCGTCGCAGTGGCACAGATGGCTCGCGGTCGCGTGTCGTCCAGTACTGTTGGTCTGTTTCCGTCTCATCTGTGCGACACCACGCAGAGATATAGCGGTAATAGGTTTGTACAGTATCTGCTTGAGGCCACGATCTCCGCTGAGATGCTGGGTATACTCCCGGAAGACGCGTTCATCGAGATCATCGAAGGTCGGATCTCGGTCGACGTTGTCAGGAATAATCCCGGTCCAGTCATCGCCGCCGCGGTCGTCGGCGGCCACTCCGCAAATCGTTCCAACTCGCGTGCAGCGTTTCGTCGATAGTTCCCGGCGTCGCCACCGCGGCCTTTCCCTTGTCCTGGAGGTAGCGCCCGAAGCTCTCGTCGAGAGCGCTTTCGAGACAGAAGAAGACCGATCGTCGCTCACCGGCCCTCACCTCGGCGATACGTTAGCGAAATTCGTCGGCTGTGATCGTCTCGAGATACTCGACACTGACGTACCGGAATTCGATACGGTCGCTGAAGCCGTGTTGCGGGAGGAGCGTTTCGGCCGCCCGTCCCGCTGGTTGTCGGTTGTAAGGAGAACAACGTGGTCTGCCTTCCCCGTATCGAGTACTTGAGCAGCAAGCCCTACGAGTGCCGTGTCCGCTTTCTCGGTGATATCCTCGTCGCGGTCGGTCTCGTTGGCGATGAACCGGCGTGCTTCGTCCATTACCGTCGAGACGAGCGGATTGG
>NZ_BCNB01000008.1 GCF_001485575.1 Haloarcula sp. CBA1127 | reverse complement strand
ACTCTCTCACCTCGGATTTGGCGACGATATCGGAGACTTGGCCGGATACCCACTCATAACCTGCAGCTATTGGGTCGAGTCGAGTGACCAGTCCGGAGGGCGGTGCTGTGCCGTTGTCCGGGACGGTAAAGAGTGCGTTGTCCTCACCTCGCCAGACATTCATATCGAGACGATGCGTGTCGTCGTTTGCCGTATTCAGCCATTCAGTCTGGGCTGTGACTCGTTCAACACCAATCCGTTCGAAGTCGATAGACCTGATTCGCCAGTCGGATGCCCCGAGCGAAACTTGGCTGTATGTATCGTTTGAGCCGTCCCAGCGATAGGCGACGAGCTCGTCATTGATATTACTGTAGTCCTTGGTGTCGATGTTGAACTCGAGCTTCAGGTTCTCATTCTTGACCACGGGGTGGCCGATGAACTCGTGGCTACTGACAAAGCACCGCTGCCACGCTGGATCGATAGTCTGGACGCTGCCGTTGACAGTTTCGTTGATCGCTTTGTCTCGATTGTACGTGTCCCAGACAGTGACGTCAGCCTGCCACTCATCTTCGTATGGAATCTCGTACAGTAAGACCGGGTTGTCTAGCCCGTTGCGAGCATCGTGAATGTCGATGTACGTATGCTCTCCCCAGACAACCCGCTCTGGGCTTGCATTGACCTTTGAGCCAGTGACGTGGTCCCACCAGACCTCATTGTATGCATCACGCGGAATCGCGGCACGGGCGTCTGTGCCAGAGCCGAACGGGTTGTCGACCTGCTGTGGGCTGCAGTACAGCGCTCGGTAGTGTGAGTCGCGGGTGCCAGCAAGCGAGAGGCGCCCGTCGAAGCGTTGGAGTCGGGACTCCTGAGCCGTGGACTGTTCGAGCGTGACGTCCTCGAGTGCGACGTACGCATCCGTCTGGTCCTCGCGGTCGCCGTACCACGGCACGACTTCGATGCCGGTTGCGCTGAAGAGTTCCTCAAACTCGCGGGCGATCATGTTGCTGTACTTGCCCGCGACGACGCCTGCCAGCGGCCGCGAACCCGGGTCTGCGCCGAGGGTATCGACCTCTGGGGCGTCGCTGTTGAGCGGGGAGTTACTCGCGATCTGAAGCGATTGCGACTGACTCGGCTTTTCCAACGCTGAGTCGGGAACTCTGAGTGCGTATAGTGTCCGCGCCATTATCCTGTTCGCTCCGTTGCACTGACTGCTTCGCTGAGGTCAAGCGTCCGGATGCAGGTCAGGCTCATCGGGACGGTGCTACTCTTGTTGCGGTCCACAGAGCCCTGTGGATCCTCAATGTAGACGTTGACGTAGTCCTCGGGCATGATGCCGTCTGGTGCGTAACCGCCGTAGATGAGCCGCGCCGGCGTCATCGAATCAGGTTCCCCTTTTTCGAGGTAGTTGAGCAGTACCTGCTTTTTTTGGTACCGGTCGCCGGCGGTCGCGCTCCCAGAGTCGAGCACAGACTCGTCAGCTGTGTATCCCCACTGCCCGTCGTCGCCGTCGTCGCGGATCTCAACGTCCAGGTCCCAGTAGCGTTGCCCGGCACCGTTGTTGACGGTGATCCCATCAAGCTGCTGCTCGCCGATGATCTCGGAGATGGCGGCGAGTGCTTGCGAGAACCCATTATCGACGAGCGGGCCCGTGCGGATGCCGCCCTGAACTTTTGCCTTGCGCATCTCGAAGCGTCCGGTGCGCTGGGCACCCTCTATCTCAGCTTCGATCTGTAGGATGGGATATTCTTGCGCCGGCATCAGAGGGACCTCTCAAGGTCACGGCGCACTTCGTCGACGGTGCTGCTGATGATATCTTCCTTCTGACGCCGGTCGAGGCTCGCGTCCTGCTGGACGTTGACTGTCGTATCGCTGTTGATCGTTGTCTCACGGGTTTCAGCTTGCCTATTGCCTCGGCCAGCGCCGAAGCCCGGGAGAGTCCGATCAGTGAAATCGTTGGCCGTGTCTAACAGCTTGGGTAAGATGTTCACCGGCGGGATGATGCCGCCGGGCACACCTGTCGGACTGCCGCCGCTGCCACTGAATAGCTTCGCTGCACCGGCGCCGGCACCAACGATCCCACCAAGACCGAGTGCTTTGAGGATATCAGACGCAGAGATATCGGTCACCGGATCGATAATATCTCCAATGCTGGGGGATGCAGGGGACGATATCACATCGCTTGCAGTGACTGCAGCCTTCGTCCCAATGACTGCAGCTGGCCCAAGGACTGCACCTTGCGACACGACCGCCGACGCAGTCACAACTGCTTGGTCGCTGATGAGATCATTCGACAGGATCGACGCCGGGTCAGTAATGATATCGGCGACTGTCACCGATGCAGGCTCTTTGATGATATCCGACACAGTGACAGCTGTCGGACTGGGCGTCGGCTGTGGTGACGGTTGCGGACTCGGCTGCGGTGCTGGCTGCGGGCTTGGTGATCCGCCATCTCCGGGTGGTGGCGTTCCAGCATCCTGACCACCCGTCGGCAGACTATCGAGCAGTCCAGTCAGCGCACCAGAGAGGCCGGCGATCGCCCCGCCGACAGCGCCGAACCCGGCCCCGAGCAGCCCCAGTGTCCGGCCGCTGCCTCGGGCCCTCGAAAACCGCTGTGACTCAGACGACTCCAGCAGCTCACGCAGGAGATCGTTGCGTGTCTCGTTGAGGTCGAGATTGCGGTCGAGGTGGTCGACGGCCTGCTGAACTGCTCGACCGCCGGAGCGGCTCGAGCCGTTTGCCGCCGAGGACGCACTCACTTCAAACGCATCCTCGATTTCGGCCTGTGCGCCTTCGATACTGTCGATAACGAGCGTACCTGTCGCGTCGAATCCGGTCATAAGTCAGTCACCTGTCCACCCCAGCGTCCCGCGGACGTCGAGGATATCATGGATCGCGAGCCAGTCCAGCACCGCAGTCCAGTCCATCTTGTCAAACGCCGACGGATCGCCGCCCCTGTCGATGTAGACCGCACGAGCGTACCGATAGACAGTCTGCTGGTCCAGCTCATCGTCAGTCAGGTCTCCTCGGGCGAGTCGCTGGAGCCGATCACGTTTCCCTCGGGATCCATCAGCTCATCTATCCGCGAGCTGGCCCAGTCGCGGTAGTACGGATGCAGTTGCCCGACTGCCGCAGCGGTCATGTCGTCGTCGCCATCGTCGTCGACGTACGGTGCGTCGACCGTGCCGTCGGCGATGAGCAGGAGGTCCGTCCCCTCGCCATCGCGTTGGGCGGACTCTTTTTCGATGCCGGCGAACGCGCCGGCCCGAACACCGCTGAGAGTGACGCCGTCGACGTCCACGTCCCACATCGGGAAGTCATCGCTCTCATGTGCACGGTCTCGGGCCCAAATCGCACCCTTTCGTTGCGTCGCGAGCTGTGATCGCTGGCTCTGCAGGCCAGGTACGACTGGGTTGTCGTCGTCCAGGTCGTCCAGCTGCTCGGCGATCTCTTCGATCTGTTCCTCGAGCGCCTCGATTGAGTCGTCGAAGCTGATGTATGTCTCGTTGAACGTCATGTGATGCTCACCGCCGGCTCGCCGTCAGCGTTCCAGCTGATTGATTCGGTCGTGTCGTCCTCGGAGATGACGTTGTTCCAGGCCTCGGTCGCGACCGTCAACGCCGAGAAGTTGTACGTCGAGACTGGCGTCCCGTCGATGGGTGATGTCGACGGATCCGGGCACGGAGACCAGCTGGTCTTGTGGCGAGGTCGCGTCGGCAGCTCCGAGCGCGTACTCCAGCCGCGAGGGGCCGGTGAAGATGCCCTCCGTCGTGACCTCTGTCTCTGGCTTCTCGATGACGGCGTCGACGGGCTCGGGCCCGACCGAGCCGTACTGGAACCGCGCGATGTTGCTGATGGATATCTCGGCCGACTGCAGCTTCGTGATCGTCGTGCCGTCGATGTCCACGGTGATCGCGTGCGACGGTGCGGACGTCCCGCCCGCGACCGCCGTCACGTTCGACGGCGTGATCGACGTGTCGAGATTCTCGGTCGCGTACAAGAACGATATCGAGAACGTCGTCATCCCGCCCTGCTCGTAGCTGACGGGTGTGAAATCGACCGGGATGCAGCCGACCAGTTCGCGCTCGGCGACGCCGTCCAGGTAGTCGACGCCGGCGTAGATCTTCGCCGAGTTGGGGCGGCCGTTCGTGAATTGCGTGCCGCCGTCGTTGAAGACGAGGTCCTCGACGTCGTTGAACGTGTCCGACGAGATGGCTGCCTCGACCTCGACCGAACCCTCGAAGTTCTGTTTGACCGATTCGACGCTTTCGACAGCCCCGGCCTCGTCGAGGCGCTGGAGTTGGTTGTCCAGCGAGAGGTCGCTCAGCGTCTCGTCGCGACCGAACTGCCAGTACTGCGGGTCGCTGTTGGCGTCGGTCTCCAGCGAGCCCTTGAACGACTGCTCTTTCCCGAACGCTAGGCTTCCAGAGCCGGCGCTAGTCATGCTGTACCTCCGCTAATCGTGTGTCTCATGATCATGAATAAGTCCTCGAAAACGCCGCGTGGTATCCTCGACGCCGGCCGCGGCCACTGGCGCGTCATCAGTGTCACTTAGTCTTTACTTCCGCTGTGGGGCGGTCGTTTAACCGCCCGACGGCCGACGGTCTACACGAGCACGGTATTGCCATCTAGGAAACAGTGGCCGGGTGCTAGAACACCCGACCGTGCTTGGCTGCACCAAGCATGTCGACGTACGATTCCGGGCCATTTAGTCGTGGCCCCACGACAGCGAGCAGTACTGACTGCTCAATAGCACCCAATCCATCGCCGAACCGCTGAAAGAAAGGCCGCGAAAAAACGAACTATGTCCTCAGAACTGGATGTCTCGGATGGCGCGAGCGGTCGCCTCACCCGACCGTCGGATGTAGTTGTGGGCGGTGCTCAGGTTGCTCCACCCGAACATGGATTGGAGCGCGACGGTATCCAGCCCCCTCGAAGCGAAGCGCGTCGCCGCCGTCGCTCGGAGACCGTGGGGCGTCACCATGTCGGGGTCCAGCTCCTCGGCGATCTCTGCCGCGCGGGTTACCCGGCGGTTGATCGCTGTCTGGCTGGCCTGGAAACGACCGTACTTATCCAGATAACGCTCGACGGCGAGCTCTGCGCGGGGCTCGGCGTCGAAGGGCACCTCGCGTGCGGCGGCCGACGTCTTCGGACTCCACATCGACTCGCGGGCCTGCTCGAGGTCGACGTCGTCGTTGTGCTCGGCCTTCTGGCGAGCCGATTGCTCGCACGCGCCGCAGATGCCGCCGTCCTTGCCCTTCTGGCAGGATTGGTGAGCCGGGATGACGATCATCCGGCGCCGCTCGTTGAGCCACTCCTCGCGCATGTGGCAGATTTCGCCCGACCGAAGGCCGAGGCGGCCGGCGGCGAGGACGATGAAGCGACTCTCAAGGCCAAAGTAGTCGTCGTCCATTCGGTAGGTCGCTTCCAAGAGGAGTTCGAATTCGCGGTCGTCCAGCGCATACTCTTTTGAGTGGTGGACGCCGTCAGAACACTCCGATTAGACGATCTGATCCCATCCACCAGTCTGATCGGGGACCCAGACAGTCCCGTCGTCGGTGTTTCTGACCTGATTCACAGATAGACGTTCCCATCGGTCGATCCAAGTCGGGCTGTTACCTAAGCCAGCCGCCTCCTTGCCGATCCCGTCGATTGCGCAGAACGATCCGTTGTTCACTGGGGTCTCGAACCCTCCACCAGTCGGGATAGTGTAACTTTCGAGGGTGCAAATGGATGCCTCAGAACCCAACTCGATGGGCGTTGTTATCGCCTCTCCATCCGGACCAGCGAGAATATGCGCCCCACTAACCGTCGCATCTTTAACACCAAAAGTCCCGTCAAGAGCATCAAGAAGGATCCCACGCTCCATTCGTGAGGATGCTTTTACCCAGTTATCCGTGACTGAGACGCCTTTGCACTGCTCGACCCCTATCCCAACACGCGCATCGTTGACAAAATTGTGTCCGACGAAGATTCCTTCAGCTACTTTTGAGTCACCCGTCTGTTCGAGGATAATCCCGAACTCTGCTGTGTCGGTAACTTCATTGCCGACAATCCAGGTCGGGCACGGCCCAGTCACTTCCCCAAGTCCAATCCCGATGCCGTTTCCGCCCGTTGTCTCCCCATCAGTCCCCGCACCCTCAACGATGTTGTATCGGTAATGCTGGTTGATAATCGAGTCGCAACCGATTGCTGACGCGGGAGTATCGTGTGCGTAGCAGCATTCGATGACGAGATTCCGCGTCCCGTCATCGGTCGCCCCCGGCTTCAAGAGCCAACATTTCTCACTGGGCCAGTATTCCACACCATTCCATCCAGTAGATCCGTCAACCTCCAGACCGTAGAAATAGAGGTTCTGGAACCCATCAACGTTTTTGTAAACTGCTTCGTCATAACTGAGATTCGGGCCTGCGTAGAGTTTGGCTCCCGTCCACGGTTCGGGAGCGATGTGTGCGGTATTTGACTTGGGCTTGAGATGTGAGTCGATTAGGTAGCCGTCGTTGGGAGTCGGGTAGTAAACGACGCCCATGCCGTCAGCGGATGCAGCGTCGTCTATTGCGGCTTGGATCGCAGGTCCGTCGTCGGCAACACCGTCTCCAACAGCACCGTACTCGGTCACGTCGAACCACGGCTTTCCTTTGAAAGAGGCGTAATTGGCATGTCCTTCGTCTGTACTGAGCGCTGGCCCTTCGAGTTCTCCGTCTTTCTTTTCTCGCCACTGATTGATGAATCGAAATAGTCCCATTGTTAGTGTGCCTGCTGAATTGTGATGTCCGCCGTCTCACCAGCCGCTGCCGCGTCGGTCACCCGGATGCGAACGTGAGCGTCGCCGGCGATGAACGTATCCCGGATGTCTTGGGGATCGTCGACGTCGGCCTGGTCGTAGATCTCTTCGCCGTCGAACCAGTCGCCGGCGTCGCCGGTTGGACTGACGTCGAGGGCGTACGATGCATCAGCTGTCGCGTCGATGTTGAGCGAGACAAGCGCATCGCCGGGCGTCTCCGCTGTCAGCACCACGCCAGTCGTGCTGATATCGGCGTCGCTCTCTCGGGTCGTTGACTGTTTTTGAACCATCTGCAGCTCCTAATTCGTGGACGTGTCGCCGTCGAACCAGACGACGCTGTCCTCGTCTTCGAGGTAGTAGAAGCCGGGCTCGCCATCAACCAGATCGCTTGCTGACGCGACCGTCGTCGCGCCGACTTGGCCGTCGGCCAGCAACTGATCGATCTGCTCGAAGGCCTGCCCGTACAGCGTCGCCCAGTCCGGCGTTGCGTCGTACCCTGTGACCGGGTACTCGATGCCGTGGGTATCTGTCGTATCAGTCGTGTCGTTTGCCATACTAAGTGCTCCTCAAATATCCGGAAGCCGTTCGAAGCCGTCGAAAATGACGTCGACATCCCAGCGATAGTAGTCGGACCAAGTCTGGCTCTGGGGCGCTGCGTTCGCTAGCTCCAGGTGCGTGTAGTCGATGCTGGGGGTGCCTGTGTCGGGATAGCTTCGGACACGCAGGATCGCCCGCCGGATCACCCGGACCAGCGAGGACCACGGTGCCCCGTCGTCGCCGCTGTCGTCGACGTAGCCGAACTCGTCGGCGTCCAGCCCTTCGATGCGGATGCCGGCAACTCGCTCGATATCGTGGTCGTACTCAGTCCCGATCGGCGACGTGGATTCGTCGACGCTAGCGATTGAGACGATGTTGCCCCGCGTCAGCTCGCCTTTGCGCTGCTCGATATCGTCTTCATCCTCGATGTTTTGCCGGTCGATCAACGCCAACGGCGGTGGATCCTCGCCAGCTGGCCGCAGGCCGGCCGGCAGGCTGCCGGCGCCGTACTCCTCGCGGATCCGCTCGATCAGAAAATCGACTTCCTCAGTCATGCTTGGCCAACCTCCCGTCGCAGCCAGTTGAGGCTGTCACGGACGGCGCGGGACTCTGGAATGCCGCCTGTTTCGCTGCCCCAGTCAACCGACTCTGTCTGGATCCACTGGTCGATTTGCTCCCAATAGAAGTGGAGCAGTGGGTCGCCCTCGATGGTGTGTGGGCTGACGCCAAACTCGTAGAACATCGGTAAGTTACCCAGCCACGACCACTCGACGTGGATGGATGTCCGGTCGCGCTGGTAGTCGACGCCAGAGAAGGTGTCACTGAAAAAATCGAGGTCGTAATTGTGCGATGTAGCATATCCGTCGACGGCCTCGTGGACGCGCTGCACGCTCTGGAACACGAGGTTGCCACGGGCCCCGACCATCGTTGACTCGACGCTGTCAAGTAGGGCCTGCCGGGCCGCATCGGAGGGCGCGCTCGGGACCGCGATGTCGAGCGTCGCCCCAAGCGGGTCGGTCTGGAGCTCCAACTCGAACTCGATGGTGATCGAGACATCAGCCACGTCACCGGTACACCTCCAGGAGTTCCTCGGCCTTGCGCTCGAACTGATCGGCTAGCGATTCGACGTTGTAGGCCTTCGCGTTCTCCGGTATCTGCATCGCGGCCTCCTCGACGAAGTCTGAGGCTGCCCGGAACGCAACGGCTCTGCGGACGTTCTGGGGAATCCCCTCGTTGCCATATTTGAAGAACACGTACACGGCGTTGCTGAACGTGTCGAGCACGTACTCCTCCTTCTTGTCGTCGTACAGGTTGGTGACGTCGAGATACAGGTACGACCAGCCGCCGTTGTTCTCCCGGACGTAGTAGTCATCACCGAGCGCGTCGGGGAACTGGCCCCCGGCATAGTCGTCGCTGGCGACCCAGTCGGTGTAGCCACCATCAGCGTCCCGGACCAGCAGCTGAGACACTTCGCCGGCGTCGCGACGGTCCAGCGAGATCCGGGCGTAGTCGCCCTGGTAGGTCTTTGGCGCTGGGCCATCATCATCGACAACGAACGCAGACGACGTCGGGATATCCTCCTCGTCGTTGCGGCTCTTGGGCTCGGTCGGGATGTCGATAGCCGTTGCCTCGTCGAGGATGTCGGCCCCGGTCGGGGCGTACCAGTGGCGCTTGAGCGACTTCTCCAGCCATTCGGTCTGGGCCGTGATCGCGTCAACGGCGATCTGCGTGTCCTGCGAGAGGTCGCCAGAGAGTGATGCATCTTGCATCGCTCGGCGAAGGTCCTCAAGCGTGCAGTACCCCGTGTCAGGCATGGGTCGTTACTCCTCCAGTTCGTCGCGTCGGGCGTCGACGGCTTCGATCACCGTGTCGCTCGTTTCGACCTCGGCGATTGCTTCCAGGTGGTCATCGGCGCGACCCTCGCGGACGTCGTCGGCTCGCTGCTGGTAGTCGAGATCCAGCCAGGTGTCTTCGGACCACTCTTCCCAGTCGTCGGCATCGGGTGGCCCGTCCTCCTGACCGACAGTGTCATCCTCAGACCCGTCGACGCGGGTGAAGTACCCGACCTCGTCGCAGAGGTAGTCGACAGCACTGGGCGAAACCTCGTGGGTATCGCCGTGGCCCGAGACGTGGTCCAGCGCGCTGTGGCTGTACCGTCCTGGGCCGTCGGTGTGTTTGATAGTAGGCATACCTGCTCACCTCACACCGCCGTCGTGTCGACGGTCACGACCGCGCCCGCCTCCTGGGCGCGCAGTTCGTCGAGGTCGGTGCGATACCAGACGGACCCGTTGACGCGATCATCAGCGTCGGGATCACTCGAGACACGACGGACGATCCGGTACTCTTCCCAGGCCTCACGGATGCGCGCTTGCGTGGTTGGCATCAGTGATCACCTCAGGCCAGGGACGGCGCGGCGATGTTGGTCCCGAGCGCGCCGGCCTGGAGCTCCTCGATCTGGTAGTCGAACTGCCCCTCGATGAGGTTGCGCGAGTGGAGGCGGCGCTCCATCGTCTTGTCCGTGTTGGTGAGCTGAGTCATCTCGACCTCGGTGAACAGACCGTAGGCCAGGTTCTGCGGGTTGACCAGCATCATGGCGTCGTCGGGCCAGTAGGAGACGCCCATGACGTCGTACTCGAACGGCGTGACGTCGTTGTCACCCAGCAGCGCCGCGACGCCGAGTGCGTCCTCCCGCTCGGTGAGGCGGTAGGCGTAGCTCTGGACCTGGGACTTCGAGGTGAGGAAGACGAGATCGTCCGGATCCCGGTAGCGCTCCGGGACCGTCTGGATCATGTTGTTGAACAGCGTGGTGTTGACCGGCTGAGCGGAACCGCCACCGTCAGCGTGGTCGTAGGACGGCATCGTCGAGGCGTCAGCCTCCTCGCCGGTCCCGATACGGGTCGAGTCCGTGTCGTTGCCCTCGGCGATGCTGATCCAGCCGTCGAACGTGTCGTTGAACGTCGCCGGGAGTCCGCTTCCAGACCGGCCGGCGTTGATGCCGATGTTCTGGACGTCGTTCCCCCAGGCCTTCTCGAAGTGGCTGAGGATGACCTCGGCGACGCTGTCCTCGTTCGTGATGGCGTTCTTGACCGAGTCTCGCTTGAGGTCGTACTGGATGTAGTACGACTGGTCCGTCGCGTTGAACTCGACAGACCCGGTTGCGGCATCAGACGTTCCGGTCGCGTCTTCGCCACCCTCGGCGCGAACGTCACCGGAGAGTTCGGGGACGCCGATCTTCGGGACGCCCATCTCCAGGCGCGGGAGGTCCTCGACACGGACCATCGAGAGCAGCTCGGCGTCGCGCTGCTGGCGCTCGATGAACCGCTCGTAGAGGTCCCGCGGGAGCTGGGCTCCGTTGAGGTCCGTCGTGTCGATTGTCTGCTTCTGTAGCGAGTTCTTGTTCGTCTCTCGTGCGTCTTCGATAGCGCTCATCAGAAGTCACCTCCGCTCGTACCGCCCAGCGCTTTCTTGAACTGTTCAGCCTCTTCAGACATGCCGCCCTCGCCGTCAGTGCCGGCGCCCTTCTCGGCACCAGCCAGCTGCTGGCTCGCGCCGGTCTGCTTGGAGATCGCGTCGAGCGTCTCCTTGATGTCGCCGATAGCCTCGGCGTTCTTTTCGGCCTGCGAGGGCTCTTCGTCAGGGTTGTCGGCGTTCTTGTCTGTCGATTCCTCGTCGGCGGTGAGGTCTTTCAGGGTGTCCTGGATGTCCTCGAGCGCCTCTGCGTTCTGCTCAGGGAGGGACTTCTCGTCCCCCTCGGGGTTGTCCTTACTCATTGTCAGCTCCGCATCTGCACCGCTGTCTGCAGTGACCCAGTCAGCGAAGTCGTCGGTGATGGGTGTTTCATCGCGCTGTTCGCGGACGTACTCGCGGTACTGCCAGCACGCCTCGTCGGCGGCGAACGCTGCGTCGTCACCGAGTGCATCCGTTGTCCACACCCACGACGAGAACTCGCCGAACGGCGCCTCGCCCTGGGAGTCGATGAACCGCTGGATGGCGTCCATGACGAGGTTGCCCTGCTCCTCGGTGAGCTTCTCCACCGGGGCAGCCTTCTCGCCCTCGTCTTCGTCGTCACCACTCCAGCCGTACTCGGAGAGGTGGAAGTCGCTGTCTGGGTCGTCTGTAAAGCGGTTCGTCTCGATATCCATTTCCGACGCCAGCGACGCCTCGACGGCGTCGTGGGCTGCCATCAGCGCCTCGCGGTTGTCGCCGTTCAGCGTCCGGCCCTCTTTGGCTGCATCGAGAGCCTTCGCGAGCGCGACCTCGGAGACCTCGGACAGCCCAGGCTCGGGACTTACGTCGTCATCGGACTCCGACTTCTCGGCCGGGTCGGCCGTACTGACCGCCCGGCGGAGACGCTTGAGGAAGCCGACGTCCTCGTCGTCGAGGTCGCCGGCGTCGGGATCTGTCTCTGGTTGTGATTTACTCATTGCATCAGCGGGGCCGGCCTTCGCGGCCGACTCCAAGTAACTCCACAGGTCGCGGGCGTCCGTCTCGTCATGCCCGCGGTTGGACATGACCTGGACGAACTCATCCTCGCCGGCGACGTCGTCGACGACGGATTTACTCGCGCCCTTGGTGCTCGTGAACTGTGCCGAAACCACGGCCGGGATGTCGACGTCCGAAAGCTCGGACACGTAGCCGTTGGTCACCTGGACCGGCGGCCAGTACTTGTCGTCGACGCGGTCGGGGTCGACAGCATCGGGGATGGCGACGTCGTCGGGGAGGTCCTCGACAGAGTCGTACTCGACGGCCTCGGTGACCTCGCCACCGATGGAGTAGCCATTGAGAACGCCCCGGTCGACGAGGTCCCACAGGTCGTCATCCGTGTACTGGCGCTGGACGACCCAGTCGCCGGCCTCGAACTGCGCACCGTCGATCTCTTCATCCTCGTCGAGGACTTCGTTGCGGACCAGCTCCGCATCGTCCTCTGGGAACCGACCGTGCATGACGCCGTGATCCGGGTCGGGGTTGAACATCGCCTCCACCCCCTCGGACCGGAAGAAATCCAGCTGGTGGTCGACCTCGTCAGCTGTCAGCGCCAGCCCGGTGGCTATCTGCTCGTCGTCGTTGGTCGCCTTGATCGCGACCTGTTTGGTAAACTGGCGACTTTGTGACTCTGTCATCTATCAGAAGGCCGGTACATGTCTCGGGCAGAGGCCCCGGCGAGGCGTGCCGTCATCGATCAGTCAGTTATACGTCGGTCAGCGGTTCGTGGAAGTCCGTGAGCTCCTCGTAGGAGTAGTCCAGCCGGATGTTATCATAGTGATAGGAGCCGTGCGAGTCCGCAGCTACCAGCGATTCCCACTCAGACTCGGGGACGTCCTGGTAGACATACACCGAATTAGTCCCGTCCTCGCGCTCGAACGAAATATACAACTCCTCCTCGCCGATGTCGTAGAGCCCGTCGACGAGATTCGACGAGTCGAACTGCTCGGTCTCGATAGGATCCTTGGCAGTGACGCCCGGCCGCTCACCGACCTTGTTCTCGGCCGGCGGCTCGTCGTCGGTTCGGCCCTCCTTGTCGAACTGGATGGGTTGCCGCTGCCGAGGTTCGATAGCAGTGTGTCGCCGTCGACGTCGTGGTCGTCGGGCAGCGGGTCCAGGTCGAACTCTGCCCGGGCTTCGTCGACGGTCATCGTCCCACGGGAGCCGGCCACGCGCTTCCGTGCGATGGTGGCGTCCCGATCGGGCCGGTCGGCGCCCTTGAGCTTGAACTGGATGGTCCAGTCCGAGGCATCCATCGCCGTCTTGTGAAGGATTTCGTACAGTCGCGCCTCGAACTTCTGTTGCTCGGGAGCGACGACCTCCTCGGCGAACTCCCGGATCTGCTCCTGGCTGTTGGAGCGGTTGGACTGCCCCGGCCGGTTGTACAGCACCGGCGGGACCTCCAGGACCTTCGCGATGTCCTGCTCGGCTTCTTTCCGGAGGGTCTCGTAGTCCATCTCGCCGGCGTTATCGCCAGCCAGCGGGCGGAGTTCGACCTCGATGTCCGACCCGCTCTCGCCCTCGAGGCTGAGGTCGTTGGCCTCCTCTTCCAGCTTCTCCACTTCGAGGACGGACGCTCGATGCGGGTTGTCCTCCAGGTTGTTGAGCATCTCCTGGAGGTCTTCTTTGCTGTCCTCGGTGAGAGTGCCGCCTTTGACGATGACGGCGAAGTGCGAGATGCCGAAGTGCTCCAGCTTGTCGCGGTTGTACCGCTTGGCTGCCTGATCCATCGACACCGTCTCCATCGCCGGGATCCAGTCGGGGATGCCGTAGTATAGCGAGATGGGGCTCGGGTTCGGTATCCAGATGAGCTCGTTCGCCGGCTCGTTGTCGAGGTTCTCCGCACTGTCGTAGGCGATGTCGCCCGTCTCCCTGTCGACGAACACACGCCGGTCCGTCGGGTCATCCTCGTCAAGGTAGCGGTCGCCGGCTTCGGCGAAGTATCGACGCCGTCCCGCCCGACGCTGGACGTAGCCGTGGCCTCGGGTGACGATGGTCTCGCCCTCCTCGGTTTCCTTCTCGGTCTTGCGGACGCGGACCGTCGTCGCCGGGACGTGGGCTAGTCCGACCGGGTCGCCCGTGGCGTCGACGAGGATCTCCAGGGCACACCAGCCGATGAGATGCCAGTCCATCCGTGCGAGTTCGACGATCTCCGTCGGTGACGTCGCCGGCGTGTGCTCGGGCCCGGTCTGCCACTGTGAGGAGTCGCCGTACCAGAACTCTTCGACGGTGTCTCGCTCGCTGTCACTGGCTTCTTCGGCATCGAGGCTTCGGTGGGGGACGATGTTGAACCCGTAGCCGACCTCCCACCGAGACTTCTTCCGGACACCAGCTCCCAGCGTCTCGTTGAGCTCCTGGAAGGCAGCCAGCGTCTCCGGGTTGTACGGCGGCTGGATACCGAAGCCACGTCCCGTTGCGAGATGACGCTCGTCCAGTTGCGTGGTCTCGCGAGCTTTCGACATGGCGCCGTCCTGCCCGAGTTTCGTGACCGAAACCGAGACGTCGCCCCCGTCGTCACTCATCGTCTTCGCCCTCCTCGTCGACGGCGTCGCGGAGTTGTTCGACGGTGTCGGTTCCGCCCACGATGCCGTGCTTCTTGCGAGAGTCGTTGTCAGAAGTCATAGGTGTGTCACCGCCCCAGAGTCGTCATCGTCGTCAGCATCCTCCTCGAGCGCACCGATGCCCTCCAGATGGCGGATGCCCTGCTCGGCCATGTACCATCCCGCGATCAGGTCCGGCGTGTGGCCCTGTAGCTTCCCGTCCTGCAACGTCAGCGACATCGCTGCCTGGACGAAGTCCTCAGTCCCGGAGTGACCCCGATAGAACTGGATGCCGCCGTTTTCGACGAGACGACGGAGTCGCGGGATACCGTTCTCCCAGCTGTGTTTCTTTCCCGTCGTCGGGACGCCCGTAACTTTCGCTCGCAGCGAGGCCGAGAACTCAAGGGCGTCGTTGGCGACGTACTGCTGCATCCCGTTGGACTCGATCACGATCACCGCCGGATCGTAGCGGTCGTCGTAGTCGGCGAGCGTCGCCTTGACTTCCGAGGGCTGCATCCCCGTCTCGGCTTTGGCATCCAGAAGGCGACGACGACCATCGCGACCGACGCGGAACGCGGTGAACGCAGCGTTGTCGCCGGTCGGAGACTGGGCCGGGTCGTGGGCGACGATCGTCGCCTCGCCGGCGCCGGGCGTGAGACGGTGTGGTGGCTCCTGCCCGCGGATGGAACAGCCGCCGTCGTCGACGAGGCGGTTGATGTCTTCCTCCTCGATGAGGTTGCCCGACGCTCCCTGGATCGTGAGCGTGTACTCGCGCCAGAAGAGGTAGTCTGCCATCTTCGAGCGCTTGTTCGCCAGCCACTCTGGACCCCGAGCCTCTGGCCACAGCAGCTGGAGTGTCCCGCCGCCCCACGGGTTGTCGACCTCGGTGTAGAGGTCTTCGTCGGGCCGGCGGGCCTGCCAGTCGTCGTCCTCGCGGAACTTCTGGTCCCAGGTGTCGAGGATGGCAGGGAACTCTCGCAGCGAGTACCCCTCGTAGTCTCGGTAGTGGCTGTAGATGTCGTCAGGTCGCTTGCGTGTCCCGACGATCACCGTGCGCCCGTCGTCCTTGACCATCGGCTGGGCGACGCCGTCGACCCAGTTGAGGACGCCCTCGGTCGGGCCGTCACCCTGCTCCGAGATGATGTCGTCTAGGATCAGGAGGTGGGCACGGGCCCCTTCGATGGACCCCTTCAGCCAGCCCGTCGTCAGCGACGAGCCGTTCGCGAACTCTTTCGTCTTCTTGCTGTCCGTCTCCCGGGGCTTGTTCAGGTTGACCAGCCACGGGTTCCGCTCGATGAACTTGTTGAGCTCCCGATCGGCCTTCTCGTAGGCCTGCTCCTGCGTGTTCATCGTCCAGATGACGCGGTACCCGTCGAGGTACTCCATGCAGGCGATCGCGAAGGCCGAGATGATCGTCGTCTTCAGCCCGTCGCGATGACACAGGAGCGCGAGGTCGCCGTCGACGTCGGCCTCGCCGGCGAGGTGTCGAAGCCATTCCGAATGGTGGCCGCCGAGCGGAGCCCAGTCGTCGTACTCCGCGTCCATGTACCCCTGCGTGAGCTTGTTCGCGAAGTCCAACCAGCACCCATGCTCGAACGGGTTGTAGGCCGCGCGGATCTCCGCCCGAGAGAGGTCGACCTCGGTTGTGCCGGCGTCGGCGGTACTACTCATCGTCAAGCGTCGCCTCCCTGATGGTCGCAGCGGCTTCCTCGTCGAGCGAGACCGTCGTGTCCAACTCACCGTCGACGTTCATGTTGATGTCCGTCGTGTAGACGCCGAGGACGTCCGCCTTCTCGTGCATGTGGGCGGCCATCTCTTTGCGCGCCATCGCCCGCTTCTTCGGGTCGGGTTCGTCGCGACGAAGGCCGGCCATCGCCTTGCGGTACTCCGGGAGGCGGCCCCGTTCAGCGCCGACGGGATACTCGTCGCCGGGCTCGATGTAGCGGGTCCCGTCGGTGAACTCGATGATGATGTCGCGCTCGCTTGCCCACTCGGGCCGGTGATCGTCACCAGGCGGGACGCGCTCCCAGTCCGAGACGCGCAGCTCGCCATCGCCGGTGTGGCGGTCCTGTTTTGGGACCATCGCGACGACCGGCTCGTCCTCGACGGCGAGGTCGAGATCCTCGCGAGCCTCCTGGTAGAGTCGTTCGAAGCGGTCGGCCGCCTGCAGACGGATGTCTGCGTGGCGCTTCTCGATCGCCTCGATGACCTCTTCCTTGGGCTTCTCGTTGAGGTAGTCCCGGATGGTCGACCGGGTGTACGAGCCGATGCCCTCCTCCTCGAAGCGGTCCCGAATCTCTGCGACGCTGAGATTGTCGAGATACTTCCACTTCAGGGCGATCTGTACCCGGCGGTCTCGTGAACTCATGATGGAAATCTGTCGTGCAGTGTCGGTAGCAGTATTATACTTTAAAAGGCGCAGTCGAACGGCGGTTCAACAGCTTGTCGTGACGCACGGCCTGTGTCAAAATCACGAACTATCGTCGTCTCCATCGCCACCCTGGACGTCCTGTGCCTCCTCGAGGGCAGCCCCGAACGTGCGCTTGCCGAAGACAGCGTAGCCGGCGGCGATGACGATCGCCAGTGCGACGACGTCCCACAGCGTGCCCAGGCCCTGGCCCGACAGCTGGGCGTGGGCCCACAGGCCAAACGTCACGAGTAGGACGACCGTCCCGACGCCAGCCCGAAGCGCTCGGTAGGGACGCTGCGGTTTCATCACTGATCGTCCTCCGTTTGCTGTGCTCGAACCTCAGCAAAGGCGGCTGCGAGGGCGGCGTAGTCGGCCACCTCGATGCCGTTGTACAGCCCGAGCGTGACGATGCCCAGAACGGTAGTGATGGTCGCGTCGGCGTTGGTGAGAAACAGTGCCGATAGCGTGATACCGATGATGCCGGCGTTGACGAGGATGCTCCGAAGAATTTTGAGTGTCTTGAGCATCCGGAGGTCACCACCGGAGCGTGCGATCTCGCAGTAGTCGTCGACCAGTCCGTCTGGAACGTACCAAGGCAGAGTCCGAGGCTTTGAGTGGCTCATGATGCATCGTGGGCCCCAACCCCAGGCTTGGTCGGTTGTCTGCTACTGTACTGGATCATAGGCCCGGTTGGGGAGTTGCACCCCGCGCTCGTGAAGTGGTGTTGGGGGACGAGCGCTCTACGACCGGGCAGGGCGGCCGGCGGTGTGACACCCGAGCTGGATGCCGGCCGGTTGACGGGCGATGCATCCCCTCGTCTACTGCCTCTGCTTCGTGGCAGTCACCGCGTCATCGGGGATCCGTCGCGATGAACTCTCGAATGTCTTCGACCTGGGTCGCAGTCCAGCGTCCCGATCGGCGCGCAGCTTTGGTGTTGATGCTGATCGGGTAGCCAGTGACGACCTCGCGCTCGTCGACGTCGACGACAAGACGATAGGTCACGCCGCCGAAGGTCTCCCGGAACCAGACGATCTTCGACGAACCCGAGTCGTGGTTGGCGGTGCCGTCTGTGATGCAGCCCGCGACGATCTCGCCGTCCAGGTGTCGCGGCGGCCGGTCGTCCTCGTACCGGTCGTGGAACCGCTCGGGGAAGTGCAACGACGGACGGTAGGCCGACGGCTCACGCGGGCAGTTGTCGGCAGTGGCCATGTGAGTTACTCTGTTAGGGCAGCAGTCTTGCCGTCAGTCGACCCAGTAGCCGTGGCCGGCGTTGTCTCGAGGGCACGGGCGAACGCGACCGCGAACATCTGGGACTCCTTGCCCTGGGTGTCGCGCCGGCCGACTTTCAGCTTCGAAAGTTCGGTGCAGAACCGTCGTTTGTCCAGCGACAGTGGAGTGTGATCGCGGATGTAGGCGTGCAGGTTGACTGCAAACGCTTTCATCTTCTCCCAAGGCAGTTGGTGGTGACTCGGTTGCGTGTCACTCCCGCAGTTCTCGCAGAAACACGTCCCGAAGCGTCGGGTGTTGTCCCAGCTAGTGTACTCCTGGGATCCGAGGTCCGTCCGCTCGTACCACTCGTTCGTCGTTAGCTCAAGATCGGGTACGTCGAGTTCCGTTCCGTTCGTCCGCCGGAGGACGGACGAGTACTCAGGCCCGATGTCTCGGACACGCGCGAAACAGTGGCTGCACAGCTCACTGTTGTACCAGATGTACTCCTCGAACGCCTCGATTCCGTCACGGTCCTGCTGGTCGAGGTCAAAGCGGTCTGTTGATACTTGCATCTATGAAAAAGACGGCCCACGGCGGGCGGTCTGATCGGCGAACACCAATGGTGTTCTATCTGATATGACATACGTGCGCCGAGTGTAATGAACGAAACTGTTGCACCAGTATTGGAAGCATCTTCGGGCTAACCAACAGTCGTCCGTCGACGGCACGTTGTGTTGGTTAGTGCTCAAGATAGTACACCCGGCGGCGGGCGTCAGCAGTGCTATAGTTGTAGTCGACGACACCCACATCGATTAGCTCTGAGAGCGCATTCCCAGCTGTTGACGCACAGAGGTACGACTCCGCACAGATCTCTTGTTTGGTCAGGGGTTGGCTCTCTTCGAGCACGCGATACACCAGCAAAGCGCTCGGCGGTAGGTCCGACAGCTCTGCGTGCTCGCCCTGGCTCATGCCGACGCTTGCTCCTCCTGGCACTGTGTCGACTGCAGGTACTTCGACGGGATGCTGAGCCCAGTCACCCGGTCCCCCCAGCGCACACGAAGCCTCGCGATGGCGACATCGGCCTCGGACTGTGAGTAGCTACCGTCGAGGTGATTCTCGACGAACAGCTGGGCCGCGTCCCACTCGTCGACGTGGATGACGTGGGCCCGGATGTGGTCTAACCCAGCAAGGTGGGACACCCACAGCCGCTTGTGGCCGTTGACGACTTCGTAGCCGTCGTCGACGACACGGACGACTGGTTCCGGAACTGGGTAGCCACGCTCGCGAACGCTGTCGATGAACTCTTGGTTGGCCTCGTAGCAGAAGTTGCGTGCATGGTACGGTGTCGGCTGGATCTCGTCGACGGCGACCGTCGTCGGACTGAGACTGCCGACGGCCTCGAGGCGTAATGAAGGGAAGGCGTACAACGGCACACCGTCAGCAAGCAGTCGGGAGAGTTTGAGGTGCTGGTAGCCGGCGTACTGTGGCCGATGCTGGTCCAGGGCCTCTCGATAAACCACGATCACCACCCGGTCATCGGCTGGGTACTCGGGATTGTCTTCGGCAACGGTCCTGTCGCGGTCCTCGAGGTCCCAGTCAGCAACCGGGACTGGCGGTGTGTTCACCACGACCGCGTCGTCGGGGCTGTGCTGCTCGCGGTCCTGGACGATATCGCCGGGGGAGTGTGGGCAGTTACGCATCGCTGGCCTCCAAGTCATCGATGTGACGCGCTGCCTGCTGGATCAGTGCTGTCGTCGGGTACTCCTGTGCGTTTTCGTGGCCGATGAGCTCACGGAGGTCCTCATCCCTAGTCGGGACAAGCCGCCGGCGGCCGTTGCGGTCCCGCCACATGATTGCGTCCTCGGCGTTGATCACCGCCTGGATGGTGGCGTCGACATCGTCTCGATGATAGGGCCCGTAGCCGACTGGCTCACCGACAAGCAGCCGGCGGATCGTTGAGACCGACGCCCCAGGGATTTGTGGC
This sequence comes from Haloarcula sp. CBA1127, assembly GCF_001485575.1. Taxonomy (NCBI): domain Archaea; kingdom Methanobacteriati; phylum Methanobacteriota; class Halobacteria; order Halobacteriales; family Haloarculaceae; genus Haloarcula; species Haloarcula sp. CBA1127. Next base: position 20,673 of record NZ_BCNB01000008.1, on the reverse strand, counting down.
CCCCCGACGTGTTCGTGGGCGATGCTGAGCACGCGCTCGTAACGCCGCACGGGATCATCCTCGTCTTCAGACTCGGGTTGGGCACCGTCTCGGATCTCGACATCAGTCATCACGATCACCACGCGGAGCCGGCCCACCGCCGTCTGTTGCTGCGCTCGATGGCGAACCTGAAGTGCCCGCAATTGACGGATCCGAGTTGTCCGTCCAGTCACTCATCGTTGTCTCTGTCGTCTCACCAAGCAGACTGCCTACATCAGCGCTGATGTACTCACGAATCGTTTCGGCGAGGGTTTCGTCGGTGATCCCACCCGCAACGTTCACACCGATTGTTGTCGTCTCGCCACCCCGATCAAGTTTATAGCCGTCTTCCAGCGCAACCTGATTCAGGAGATCTAGGACACTCGACAGAGAGATATTGTGGTCGAATACCTTACTGCGGACATCTGTCGCCGTGGCCCTCGCCTGCCCCCCGCACTTTCCAGCGTGTTTGCCGAGGGCGAGTTTGATCCGTTTCACTCGCTCATCACGATCCAGTAGATCAACTGGGCGACGTATCTCGCGTGGCACGCCGTCCGTCGCTATTTCTTTCGCTACCTCAGCCGGCACCCAGACTTTCCGCTGCGCCTTGGGATGGGGCTCGTAACCCAGCCGGGACACGACACGCTCGCGATACTTCTCAACAGTCGGTTCTGAGCTACCCGCAACATCAGCGATCTCGGTAGTGAGCTCGTCATCTGTAAACTGCTCACCCAGTCGGTGACAGATGGTGATTGTCCGTCGCTCGACCGCACTGAGCCCATCGCTGGTACTTTCACTTTCGTTGAGTTGGGAAAGAATAGCCTCTGCATCATCGACGACCCGGTCCAGTTTATCCTCTAACCGGGATGCCCTTCCGCCGTCACAGTACAGTTCTAACGCACGACCAAACGCGACGCCATAGGAGTCAAACGCCGAGTCATCGGCGGCAGACTTGAACCGCTCTTTGACGCGCTTGTCCACACGGATAGTCACACGAGTCGTAGCCTCAGATGAGAGTGGGGAGCCCCGTTCATCTGCGCTCTTTTTTTCTTTGCAGCGGTCTTTGGGAGTGCGACCGGCGGCACGGACGAGACGGTCAATCTGATCCTCGACAGTTTCGTAGCCATCAGCCTCGGAAAATTCATCCATAGCATCCGCGGCTTTTCGGCCGAGATAGCCCTCAACAGAGCCGTGTTCAGATTGGACCTTATTTCGGAAATCTTGCCAGGAACACTCAGGAACCATCCAGTCCAACATGACGAGATCACGCATCGGGACCACCCCCTGAACCAGCCTCACAGCTATGTGCTGTGTGGGTGGGGGCTGCACCACCGCCACACACAGCATCATGCTGTGAGGCAGGGGGGCGGGGCACGCATCGGGACCACCCCCTGAACCAGCCTCACAGCTATGTGCTGTGTGGGTGGGGGCTGCACCACCGCCACACACAGCATCATGCTGTGAGGCAGGGGGGCGGGGGCAAGCCCGCCCCCTGAGTGCTGCTCTGGTTGAGCCTGTCTCATCGACAGGCTAACGCCGCTTTCAGCGGCTTTGGGGGTGGCTGGGTACCCCCTCTTGTGGAGTGGTTCCCCTGAGTTCAAACAAAAAATCTGTTTGCAGGGATCGCTGCTGGATAGGGTCACTCTCAAAGACGGTTCTGTAGTTCTGTACGACGACGGTCGTCTGTTGTGCGATCTCTGCATGCTCGTAGTGTCACGGCAGACCCGACGCCCGAAGGCGACGGCAGACGGTCCTCTGCGTAGAGCGGGGGCTCTTGGTAAAGGCTTAAGACCGTCTACCCAGAATAGAACGCTACAGTCAACGGTTGCGTCCCGGGCGAATCCCGTTGGCGCGGGTCCGAGCCCGGGACGGCGTCCCATTCTCAGGTGAGTTGTGTTCTCGTAGTCCTTGCTCTGTCTCTCGAATTGCTCATCCGCCGACTTAAAACCGCTAGTTGCGTCAGACATCAGTGATCGTCCTCCAGTTGCGACTTGACAGCTTCTTGTCGGTATCTCGGGTCCGTGTCGAGTCGGTAGGCCGTCTGGATCATGCCCCACCGAGCGACCAGCATCATCCCCGAGGCCTCGTGGTAGCGGTAATACGACCCCTCGATGTCGGCGTAAACGACGTCCTCTGCTTCGCGCCACATGGCACGGAGGTTCGTGCCTTCCCACTCGGAATCGCAGCGCTGGTCCCACATCTCTCGCGGGTGGGACTTCCGGACGATCTGGCCGTCTTGGTGCTGGTACTGCCCGCCGCCCAGCTGTCGTGCGGCCATCACTGCTCACCACCCTCGATGGCGTTATCACAGATCGGACACTCGCCGCCCTCGTCGACGATGACGTAGTCGGCGAACGACTCCTCGCAGTCGTGCTTGACCTTGCCCTGGTCGAGCCGACACTCGACGCAGATCTTCACGTCTTCATCGGGCCAGTGACCGTGTCGCTCTTGGTAACTCCAACAGTCAGCGCACCGGAGGGTTCCGTCGTGCTGTTCCCAGCCGTCATCGAGACCCGGACACACGGTGTCACAGTTTTCTGTCCCGCATGTCGGGGCTGTGATACTGCCACCGTCGGTCATGAGGTCGTCGGGATCGTCGACGCCGCAGTTCCGGGTCAGGTGGTAGAGTGGTTTCCGACCGGTCGGCCAGCACCAGCCCGCCGGCGCGAAGTCAGCGAGGACGTCTTCGATGCGGACGAATCGTCGCCGGGTGTGAGTGCCGTCCCACAGCACGTAGAAGTGGTCGGACCCGTCGTGGTCGACCAGCCGCGTGGTCACGTGCCAGAGGTCTCGGCGATCCTCCGGCGCGTCGGGACGGTCGTTGTACAGGACCGCGCCTACGCCAAGGTCCCAGTCGGGTGTTTCGTCGAGGCGCTCCGCGGCCTCGGTCCAGGACTCCCCCTCGCCGACGCCGATGTCTTCGATATCGGTATCGAGGGCAGACGAGCCGCCATCTGCGACCGGCACAGTGACCTGCTCCTGGACACGCTCGAGCACGACCTCGCGCTGATCCGCTGCGAGCGCATCGTCGACGACAACCGACACGGCCATCCGCGGATCCTCGTCGAACTCGGTGACCCGGCGGGCGGCGCTGTCGACGTAGTCGGACAGGTTAGACATCGGCACCACCCCGACCCACGGCCTCGAGGTCTGCTTCGAGCTCAAGACGCTCCTGCCACTCGTCTTTGCTGTGGACTGTCACGATGTAGTCGCGGTTGCTGTGTTCGAGCTTCAGCCGCGCCTGCAGGTCTGCGGCTTGCTGCGCGAGTGTCTCGTTCGGGAACTCGAAGGTCTCACGCTCACCGTCTCCGTTGTCGTGCTGTCGAACTAGCACGTGTGGCTCGGTGTCGGTCGCATCGAGACTGTCCCGTGCGTGCCCACAGTTGTTGCGAGCGATGGATGTATCGCGACCGATGTGGAACGCGAGTGGCTCGTCCTCGCCGTCCTGATTGACCGTTTCGTAGGCCACGCTGAACATCCGGTCGTGGGTGCGCTCGCGCTCGACCAGCCACGTGGTGATGAGCAGGCGATGCTCGCCGTCGGTCGTCACGCCGAGCCCGCGGTCGACCGCTTCGCCGTCGGGGTCGTCGTTCCAGTCCAAGACCTCGAAGCTCCAGGGGTTCGGCAGGTCGTTGACGCGGTTGAACCCGAACCAGTGCGGGGCCCGCGGGTCTGACCCGTCACGCTCCATCGCCGTCACCTCCGAGGGCGTCCAGACTGTACCGGGTCCGACAGTTGATACAGTCGATGAGCACGATCTCCCGCTCTTTGTGGCTCAGTGCGATGACGGCTGGTTGTCAGCACACCGGGGACAGTCGCCGTGACTGTGGCCCGGCGTCGCGATCCAGCCGTCGTCGAACGACCCGGGTTCCACATCGGCGTTGTCGCCGACGCGGTCCTGGACGTTGATCGAGCGGCCGGTCGTGTCTATCCCGAAGCCGGCTCCGGGCAGGATCTTGCCGTCGGCTTCCTGGACGTTCTCCGCCCACTCGATCAAGCGGGGGGCATCGTCCTCGTACAGCGGGACCGCGCCGGCGAGCAGCTCGGCCAAGGCGCTCACGACAACGCACCTCCGTTGCCCTCGACAGCCCGACGGTTCTGGACCGAGTGGCAGTCGAAGCAGAACGACTCGTGAGACTGCCACCAGATGTCGCGGTCCTCGCCGTCGCCGGTCCGGTACTCGACGCGGTCGACCTCGTCGGCGTCGAGGCTGGCTCCACACAGCGGGATGTACTGACCCAGCCCGGACTCGATGTGGTTGCGGCCGGCCTCGAGAATGATGTCGCCCTCACTGACCATCGGCCGACACCTCCTGGTCAGTGGCCGTGTCTACTGTGCAGTGTAGACACTTCTCTACCGAGCCCGGTTTAGGCCATCCGGTCCCAGAACTTTCGCAGTCGTGGGCTAACATCGGCCCTTTCGGTCCATCAACCAGCAGGTTTCTCGGGTGCGAGAAACGACCGGGGCGCTCAGTACCGCCCAAGGACTGCTCACTCGGCATCGGCTTCACCCCCGCTCATGGTGACGCTGTCGAGGTCGTCCAGTGACGTCTGACTCTCGTCGGTTAGTTCGACGTTGCCGACGTCGGTGCGCTCGTGGACGATGTCGTAGACGGCCTCGTCTTCGTTCTCGGCAGCGAACGCGTAGGGGAGGATCTCCGACGAGACGAACTCCATGAACTCCGACGTCTCCATGTCGGGTTCGAATACTTCGACCCAGCCAGACTGCGCAAGGGAGACACGGCGGAACTCGTCCTGGTAGTCAACGTCGAGAGTCAGGACCGCGTGGTCGCGGATGGCCTCGTCGATGGCGTCGGCATCCAGCGATTCGCGACCCGACCACGTCATCGTCGTCTCGAATGCCGGCTGGTCTTTCCCGATCTCCCACACGTCGAGTCGGTCACGCTTGTCCTCGAGCCACGACCGCAGGTCAAGATACGCGGGCTCGATCCGACAGTTCGTCTGCCGAGCCCCGAGTTGCTTGAACGCGAACGCACCTGCGCTTGTTGACGTCATCGCGAAGCCGTCGTGGCCGTTGGCCGCCGGGACTGCTGCCCATTTGGTCCCGGTTCGCTGCCGGACGGTCGACTGCCCCTTCTCGACGGTGTTGCCTGCGGGATACCACTGCTCGGGCTCTTTCTCTTCGTCCCAGAGCGCAGCACCCTCGTAGACCTCGACATCGCCGATCGTCGACAGCGTTGCTTGCGTGGAGTCGTCGACAGACAGCATCCGGACGAACTTTTTCTCGCCACTGTCGATGAACCGCTCTTCGCTAGCGCGGTACTCCGCAGCGACGGGGTCTTCGAGCCAGCCGTCGGTGACGATCCCGAGCTTGCCGCACTGCATCAGGCCCCACCTCCGAGCATCGAGCCGGACCGTCCGCTGCTCTCGTCATCGTCGAACAGCTTCCCGCACTCCGAGCAGCGGAAGATTTCGGTACTCACTGCATCGCAGACCGGGCAGATGTTGTCGCTCACGACGATCCCTCCTGGTACTGCCGCCAGGTATCATCGCCGCCGGGCGTCTCGTCTGGGGAGGATGCGTCAGCAGCCAGCGCTGCGTTGACCGTGTCCGAAGCATATCGCCCGGCGACGCCCATCTCCTCGAGTCGCTCAACAACTTCAGACCGGTACATCCGGTCTTCGTTGCCCAGCACGGCCCGCTGTCGGCGATAGGTTTCGGTCTTGTTGTGACCCTCGTAGACGTAGAGCAGCCACACCAGCATGTCCGGGTCGTCGGGCCGTGGCTTGCTCGTCTCAGCCTCAAACCGGCACGCTCGACAGCAGTATCGCCGCGAGTCTCGCGACGGCCGGAACGTCTGGCCACACATCTCACAGTCGCGGTCGTCCAGCTCCCGCATCCACTCGGAGCGACACTCGTTTCCACAGAACCGCCGGCCGTCGGCGTCGGAGGGCTTGACCTCAAACTCTTCACCACAGCCCTCGCAGGTCAGCGTTTCGCGGTTGCGCCTGGACGCGCCGGTACAGGACCGCGAGCAGTACTTGCCCTCGGTGCCGGCCGAGACCTCGAACTCGTCGCCGCAGTGATCGCAGGTCGACAGCTCCGGCTCGACCAGACTCTCGCCGTGGGTGCGTGCATGATGGATCCGCATCGCCTCCTGGTCGTCGAAGTCTCGCGTGCAACTGGGACAGTCGACCGTCATGGCAGATCACCGTTGAGGAAGTGCGATTGCACGTCATCGAACGGGACCAACTCCGGCCCGCCGCGGGACTCGACCAGTGACTCGATGAGGGCAGCCGATGCCTCGCTGACGTGGCCCAGCGTGGTGTCGCCGTCGACGGCGACGCGCTCGTAGCGGCCGACCTCGTTGCTGGCTCGGACCAGCACGGTGTTACCGTACATATCGTCCGCGGGGAACCGAGCGACGACGTCCTGGCAGGAGTCCAGCGTCTGGCGGAAGTCCGTCCACTGCGGGACGGCCTCGGCCCAGTCGCCGTGGTAGTTCAGAACGCGGATGACCGACGGGTTCGGGGCCTCCAGCAGCAGGTCACAGAGTGCGTTCCCGACGACGTCGTCGGGCTCGAGCTCGGCGCGGGCCTCGTCTGGGTCCGTCGCGGCACTCATGCTGCCTCCTCGGCATGGGAGTAGATGGTCAGCTGGCCACCCTCCAGCGCGACATGTGCTTGCGAGTCGCCGATGACTCCCTGCTCGATGAATTCACTGTCGACGGCGAACACCTGAGCGGCGTCGACGGGCTCGCCACAGTACGGACAGAAGTTCGCAGTTGGGCGGTTCTCTTCGGCCGCCATCTTAGGCCACCTCCGTCACGTCGACCGTGCTGTCGGTCTTGATCCACTCGTTTCCAGCGACACCGGCCAGCGTTGTATTCGAAAACTCTCGGAGCGTCACCGCCGGCGCGAACACGGACTGGCCAGCGCGACCAACGCACGCGATACCGGTGTCGGGAATCTCGCTGCGGGGCGGGTTGTCTTTACTGTCGGATTCGGCCGCTTCGACGGCATCGCGAACGTCGGCGTCGGTGGCGTCCGGACGCTGGCGGCGAGCGGCGGCCTGAACAAGAGAGAGCCAAATGGGCCACATCAGGCATCACCGTCCTCAACGACGACTGGGATGTCCTCGCCACTGCTACGAAGATGGTCGATGACTTGGCCGAGGTCGTCTAGCTCGCCCTCATCAAGTGACGGTTCGACCTCGGTCAGCACGCCCTCGAGCATTGCCGCCGCGCCGTGATCGGTGAGCCCGCCGACCGTCTCGCGGGTCGCGCTGACGGCCTCGGAGTGTCGCCGGGACCGCTTCCACAGCAGGTCCTTCCCCGCCTCGGTCAGCGCGTACTCGTTGGTTCGTTTGTCGAGTTCGCTCTTCGTGAGCAGCCCGTTCTCGACGAGCGTGTCGAGGTTCGGGTACAGGCGGCCGTGGTTAACTTCCTCCTCGTAGTACGCTTCGAGCCGTTCCTTGATGCCGAGCCCGTAGTCGGCACAGTCACGCGCCTCGGCCAGCTGGAAGAGGATCTCGAACTGGAAGCGTGTCAGGTCGCCGCCGTCGTGGGCCGGGCGGACGCCCCCATCGGCCATGACCGCCGGCTCCGTCGGCCGGATCGTCACATCCTGGGGCTGGTAGAGCTCACCGTTGACGATGAGTCGGTTGATCTCGTCGAGGACGTCCGGCAGCTGGTAGGGACTGGTCGTAACCGCTCGCGTGACGACCATCCCGACCGGGGCCTCTTCGCGCTCGCCGCCGAGCGTCTCGATGGCGTCGTAGATGACGGTCGTCGTGGTTCGCTGGTCGGTGCTCGTGTCGGTATCGTTTTGAGTATCGTGTGTGTTTGACATCGTGGTCTCGATTCCTGCCTGAAGCCACAATCGAGACTGCCCTGCGTGCACGGGCTCGGCTTTGGTAGGGTGAGTCCGTGTGCGTAGACAGGCTCGCGGGCTGGGCCGGGTCGTTGATTGGTGAGCTGTGCTACTGGTCTGCCGGGACTAATTCATCGAGGTCGACGTGAGATGTGGCATCTCGAAGCTGGTTTCGAATGTACTCGCTATTCGAAACACCCTCTAAACCCGCGGCAATGCCGACCTTTTTCTTAAGCTCGGAATCCACCCGGATGTGTATCCGAGGATCGTCATTTTCCGGCATTAGTTATGTGTTGCAAGTGTTGCGACTTAGTGCTTGTGGTGCAATAATTACAGTTAATGGGAACATTACACGCATGGCCCTATACTTATATGTGTTGCTGGGCAACACAGATGTATGGCGAAGCAGCTGAGTGTTCGCATCGACGACGAATTGGAAGAAATGATCAGCGAGGAGGTAGAGGCACATCCCTACGAACCATCGGAATCGGATATTGTCAGAACTGCCCTGAGGGAATATCTCCAGGGAAATGCGAACAGCGCCCAAGTCGCAAAGGCTGACTGACGACATTTTACGCGCCCCCTCCAGCGTCGGCCCTGATGCGGTTCTCTTCCATACACCTGTACTGACAAGACCAACTTTCAAAACGAAAGGGGAGGTGTTTCGCGAACTTCGTGCCGCGCCGTCTGGCGATTAGACCGTTTCGTACTCGACTGCCGACCACTCTGGTTTGTTGTCTGGGCCCGCCCGCTCGACGTGGTTGTACTGCTCGAGCTTCGAAAGGTAAGTTTGGACGGTCCGCTTCGTCCGGGCGTCGTCGACGCGGTCTCGATACTGGTCCATCACGCCGTTGGTCGTGATCGGGCCGAACTCTTCGACGACACAGAGCACGGCTTCCTGGTGGTCGGTCAGCTGGTCGCGACTCTTCTGGCGTAGTCGGTCCCGGGCCTGAGGCAGGATGCGTTCGACGACGTCGTCGGGGACTTCCCCATCCTCTTCGATGGCGATCCGCAGCGTGCGGACGCCGACCCGAGCGTCACCGTCGCAGTGCTCGGCGATGTGCATCATGTCCCGTTCGTCCCACCGTGAGCCCGCCCGGCCGAGCACATACTCAGCCCGCTTCGACAGGATCGCCGCGATCTCCCGGTCGGCGTATGCACCGCACTCGATCCGGCGGCCCACGCTCAGCCGGCTTTTGAGCCGGTCGGCCATGCCAGCGAATAGGTCCTCCTCACGGTTCGCGACGAGGATAAGATTGACCGGAACGCTGTGCAAATCGTAGAGGACGTCCTTGTCGTGCAGTTGGTCCACCTCGTCGAGGACTAGGTACTGCGGATGGCCTGGGTCGCCTTCGAGATGCGATATCAGTTCCGACCGACCGGTGGCGTTCTCGTGGACCGGCGCTCGGCAAAGCTGATCGACGGTCTGCAGCAGGATATCCCGGCGTTCGTCGTGGCGCCAGGCATTCACGTACGCGCTCTCGAACTCCGGCATCTCGCCGTCCTGCTCGAGGAGGTCAAAGGCGAGCTTCGAGAGCATCGTCTTGCCCGTGCCCGTCGGGCCGATAAGAAACATCAAATCCGTTGGCCAGGTGTCGCCCGGCCGCAGCGCCGCCATCAACCGATCAAGCTCGTCGCGACGGTGGACGACGAGGTCCTCGTCGGGAACCCGCTCTTCGTCCAACACATGTCTGGAGGAGAGCATAAGTAACTGGATAGTACTCAGATATGATATATAAAGCAACAGGGGGTCGTTTCGTTCGTTTCGTGCGCCGGTGCGCTAACCAACAACCGTGCGCAGATACCACCGGGTGTTGGTTAGTCTCCTCAGCCGAAGATGAACAGCAGCCCTAGAAGGAACCCTAGGATGAACGTGAGGATAAGGAAGTTGCCGAACCAGCGCATGATGAGCAACGACCCAGACAGAAATGGATTGTCGCGAGCGTCGCCGCCGAGCACGTCCTGCAGTGACCGCCCGCCCAGCTGGAACAGCGCTTCTGGCAGTGCGACCAGGAAGAAAAAGTACGGAAACACGAGGACGCCGACAACACCCAGCACGACGCCGATGTAGTAGTCGCGCTTCCGGTTGGAGTCGCTGGTGGGCTCGTCCGGGACATCACTACCGTCGTAGCCGGCAGTGGCGCTGTCGGTGTCGATTTTCGCGTAGTTAAACCCGCCACACTCACGGCAGGCCGAGTTGTTCCGCGGCGAACTGGTCCCGCAGTCCTGGCAGATCCACGTCACTCGGTTCGTCGAGTCGAGCCGGTCTGTATCGCTCGGCTCGAGCTTGGCGAACTGCTCACTAGCGCACTCTCGACAGGGAGGGTCGTTGCTGTCGTGACGGGCCCCGCAGTCCGCACAGATCCACAGCGGCCCGTCGGATGGTCAGGCATGGCGGCGATGTAGCTATCTGGTCACTAAATCGGGATAAAGCTGGGGGCATCAGTGGCTTAACCAACAGTCGTCGGCGGAGCCGGCCAGTGTTGGTTAACGCTCGCAGTACGCCCCTCCTGTCAGCGTGGGGTAACCGCTTAAAACAAGAAATGAACGCTGTCAGTTCTCCGCGGCGGGACTGTCGCAGGTCGGACCGTGCTCGATCCAGTCGATGTTGCGGGCCCCGCGGCCACAGTCACAGCAGACCACGTAGCCCGTCGGCGCGCCGATCTTGATGCCGTCGACGTCGACCGGGACGCCAGAGCGAACCAACCTGAACTCGGACTCGGGCAGCGCCCAGGCCGGCGGCCGCATCATCGGACGTCCACCTCGAGGCCGGTCGACCGACGGTAGGCCAGCAGCGTAACGTGGTCGCTGACCGGGCTCGGGAGGTAGACACCGAAGCGCATCGACGACAACGGCGTGATCTCGACGTGGGCCCAGTCGATCCAGCCCTGGCCGTACTGCATCTCCGTCATCGGGACACCCCGTCATCGATGTGTTCGAGCAACGAATCGTCGATGGCATCACGGTCGACCCCGGCGGGGATCTCCCGCTCACCACGACGGAACTGGATGCGCCGGCAGTGCTTGCACCCGCCGTCGGGCCGCCGGTGGAGCATGTCCGGGCAGTCACAGGTCTCGGCGACCAAGTCGATGATGTACCGCGTGCCCTTGTTGTAGACAGCCACCTGCTCGTCCCGTGTCGCCGGGTCGTCGGCGTAGATATCCATGTGCTCGGTCAGCGCTCCGACGTCGCGACTGTCCAGCTGGGCCAGCGCTTCGATGTCGGCACTCGCTGCGGCGGCCATCAGTCGTCACCCTCCGCTTCGAGATCGTGGGCGGGCTCGGTCAACTGCAGCCGGGAACGCGGGAACGCGTAGCGCCGGGTGTTGTCGATATCGACGCACGTCCGCTGGGCGTAGACCACTTCGATGACGGCGTCGTCGCTGGGGTAGTCCTCGTTGTAGTCCGCGACCGTCGCATCGTCACCGACGGCGTACTCGTCGGCGTCCTGGGGCGGCGTCGCGACCACCAGCAGCGTCGCCGCGTCACCGTCGTCGTCAGCATCGCGGTCTTCGACGTGGTCGCCGACAAAGACATCCTGGAGGTCGGCCGGACAGGTTCGAGCGCCAGACATCAGTGATCGCCCTCCATGTAGCCCGCATCTTCAAGCGCCTCTCTCACCGCGAGGTCGTGGCTCGACCCATAGCCACGACCAACCGGCGAAGTCCCGATCGAGATCAGGCCCGCTTCGCAGTCGTAGACGCGGACCTCGTGGTCAAGACCACCGACGCCTGTCATCCGGCTGCGGATGGCGACCGTCCACTCGCCGTCGGTCGCCCAGCCGCCGGGCAGGCCGGCGTCCTCGATCTCTTCGAAGCCGCGGTCGGCCAGCGCGTCGACAAGCTCGCTCATCAAGCCTCGACCTCCTCGGGGTAGAGATCGCGAACGACGGCGCGGTACGCATCGCGAGCGTCGGCGTCGACGGTGTCACCGTGACCTTCCGGCCGCGAGATGACGGCCGCCCAGTCCGACAGCGGCCGCACACTGTCGCCGTTGCCGGCGGCCTGGGACTCGATCACGACAGCGCGACCGCCGTCGGCCGTGACGAACAGCGTCTGGATGGCTGGCCGCTCCCGGTTGGGGACGCCGGTTGCCTGCCCGCGGTCGTTGGTGTTGTACTCCAGCTGGAGGCCGGCCCGTGCCTCGACGGCGAAGTACCGCTCTTCGTCAGCGGCGGCGTCTTCACGAGCGCCGTTGTCGGCCCACGTCTCCGGGATGATCTCTGGGTTGTCTGACTGATCGATCCACTTCCACACTCGGTCCGTGCCCGAAGGCTTACTTCGGGTGGATGGAATAGTACTCATTGCTTCGTTGGTAGCGAAGCGGTCGGACGCGGTGCAACGCGTCCCGGCCATCGTGTTCTGCGTCGGATCGCCGGTGTTCCGCTTCACGTATAGTAGTCATAGCGCCATGCACTTAATACTTACTCTATAGCGTATACACTCCAAAGCGTGCATACGCATAAGCGTAAGTTACTTACTCCAAGGCGTATACTTACGACATGAGGTAATATATGGCTGTCCAAGAAACAGACGAGGTAATGAGTGAAGAGGGACGCGCGCTGCTGACTGATCGCGAACGGGAGATAATCAGTGGCGACGCCGATGTGTCGGACAACTACCGGTACAAGGTGGAAAGCACGGTTCGAAACCGCGTCAAGAAGCATCTCGGTGAGGATCTGGATTTCCTACAGGACCACTTCCCCGAAGTATATGAAATGGTCGTCGACGAGGTGAACGATGCCCAGCAAGACTGACCGCACCGGCGGGGAGATAGACTGGCCTCACTGGGCTGAGCGAACGCAGCGCCCAGAAAGCACGCCGAAGTTCTCGGTCACGCTCGCGCAGGCGATCAACGATATCGAGACTGAACTCGAGGACAGACTCGGCGTCGACGACTGGCGACTGTCGACCGCAGCGCCCCATCGCAAGAAGGACGGTCGCCCCTACGCCGACGCGAACCCGGCCGATCCCGGCGCTGTCGTCAGATGGACGATGGACGGCGAGCAGTACGCCGTCGCCGCCGACCAGTACGACGGCCTCCGGGACAACGTGCGCGCCATCGGCCTCTACATCGCAGAGAAGCGGAAGATGAACAACCGGCCGGTCCACACCGGGCAGGATGAGTTCGCGACGGCGCAGCTGCCCTCGGGGAACGAAGACGTCATCGTCGCCGGCGACGGCTCGGGTGTCGCGTCGACGGAACCGCCCCACGAGGTCCTGGGCGTCGCTGAGGATGCTTCCGACGACGTCGTCGAGGCCGTCGCCCGCAGGCTATCGGCGAACGTCCATCCCGACAACGACGACGGCGATCGCGAAGAATTCCAGCGGATTCAGGAAGCCAAGGGGGCGATGCTGGATGGCGAGTGAGCAGGAAGGCGCAGTACGCACCCTGCTCTCGGAGTCGAACAATCTCGACTCGACGAACGATATCGACTACCTGCTCGGCCTCATCGGCGAGGCTATCAGGAGCGACAAGGGGTTTACTGACGACACAGAGCGCGCACAGTGGGTCGTCGCACAGTGGTCCCAGGAGGTCGGTTACCAGCCTGACCTCACTGAGTATCCGACTGGGAAGACCGTCCCCAGAGGCACGGTCCCGCCGCGACTGAGTGAGCGGGGCCTGGAGGACGCCCATGTCTGAGTGCGAGCAGTGTGGCGTCACGTCCCGTGGCGCCCATCCGCGAGTTCGACGGTGAAACGCTATGCATCGACTGCGCAGCGCCGGGCGACTGCTCTCGCTGCGGGACCGACACATCGGAGCTCACCCTCGCCGGCGAGTGGCTCTGTAAGTCCTGCCAGGACATCCGGAGCGACCGGGACACCACACGCGACGCCAATCAAGAAGGTCTCGGGAGGTTCGCATGATGCGGGTCATGGTCGATATCGAGACGCTTGGGCTCGAACGGGGCGCGGCTATCCTGAGCATCGGCGCCGTCAAGTTCGACACCGACACGATCGGCGGCACGTTCGAAGCCTCGATCAGTCGCGAGAGTTGCGAGGCGGCTGGCCTCACCGTCGACGAAGATACGCTGGAGTGGTGGCAGGATCAGTCCGACGCCGCTCGCGAAGCCTTGGACGGTGGCGACGCCCTCGAGGATGTCCTGCAGGACTTCTCGCTCTGGGCCGGTGGCGCTGATGAAGTCTGGGCAAACAGTCCGTCGTTCGACTGTGAGATGCTCATCGAGGCCGGCAAGGCCGTTGGTGTGTCGATGCCCTGGGAGTTCTACGAGGAGCGGGACGTACGCACGCTGAAGTCGCTCCCCGTCGCGCCGGAGCTCGAACATGACGGCGTCGAACACGACGCGCTTGATGATGCGATCCACCAGGTGCGTCTCGTGCAAGCGACACTCCGCCGGTTGGAGGACAGTGATGTCTGACAGCCACATCGCTGTCTCATCGTGGGACGACATCGACGCCGCACCGGAAGCCTCGTCGCGAGTAAAGCAGCGCGTCGCGACGATCTTCACCGAACAGTCGTGGGACCACGTCGTCTGGCTCCCGTCGTGGCTGCTGGAGGACAGCGACAAGGATATCGAGACGGTCGATGCATCCGATCACCTGGCCGTCGGCGACGTCGAGGACTACAGCGACAAGGCGTGGAAGTTCGAACAACCGCATCGCAACGGCCTCGGCGGCTATCTCCCAAAGTCGTCGGTTGTCGTCTTCGAGCGCGTGCGCGGTGTCGAGGAGATCGCCACGCCCCAGACAGGACTGGCTGCCTTCGCGCGTGGTGACGATGCCTGACCTCGACGATTACGTCGACGTTCGGGAACTGCACCCGGCCTGTGTGAAGCTCCCGTGTCGCTACGAGCACTGCGACGCTGAACGCTGGGTCTGTGGGTCAGGGTCGACGCGTGGCTACACGGTCTGTCCTGACTGCGGGCCCGATATCGACCACCTCACTACTGGAGCGACTGTTAGACTATGACCGGTACTAATCGTTGCCACTGGTGCGATTCCCGGCTGGCTTCCGGCGAAGGACTCGACAGTAAGTTCTCTCACGTCGACGGCCAGGTCTGCCGTGAGTGCGTTGCTGCGCCACGCATCGCGCTGGTCGGCTGTGGGTCATCGAAGATCGCCCTCGACGACGGCGAGACAGTGGCGGCGAAGGACCTGTACGACTCGCCGTACTTCTCGCTGAAACGCGAGTTCGCCGAAACCTGCTGTGACAAGTGGATGATCCTGTCTGCGGAGCACGGTCTCATCTCGCCCGACGAAGAGATTGGGGCCTACGACGCCTCGCTGAAGCCGAGTTCGAACAGCTACATAGGCGACTACGAGGCCGGGAAGTGGTCGGTCAACACATCCAACGAGATCCGTGTCTTCGATTCGTTCCAGGCAGTGTATGCGAGCTACGTCGTACTGGCAGGAGAGGACTACGTTCGCCATATCGAGGACGAACTGGCAAGCGGCCACCGCCGCGTGTCGTTCCCGTTTCGGTCGGACGACCTCGGCGGGATCGGGGACCAGCAGGGCTGGCTACGCGAGCAGATCGACAGCTACCACCCACCGGACAGGGCCGATCTAGATCACTACGGAGCGGTCGGTGGTGAGTCGGCGTGAGCGAAAGCGACCTCCCGTTCGTTGAGGTGACTGTGCGCCACCGACTGCCGTGTCCCGAGGACGCATCTGAAGAAGAGGCGTTGCGCGCTGCGGAAGCAGAGTTTGCTGAGGTGCGCGAGTCCGACGAGGCCGACTTAGAGCTCCGATACGTGGATGCCACTGACCAGGAGGGAAACCGTGGAGATCACTGACCCCTCCGACATTATCGTCGAGAACCCACTCCCGCGGCAGACACTGCGCAACGCCAGCTGGGGCTACCATGTCAGCTGTAGCTCACGCCGCTGCGAGTGGGCCGGATTGTTCCCGACACTCCCGCTCGCCGAGGAAGCTGTCAATGCGCACCTCTATCGACGACGTCGTAAGCAGGATGCCTATCACGTCGGCCGCTGTGGCGCGGACTGCACCCAGTTGGAGGCTGACCGAGCCCGTCGCCTGGGCGATACTCATCACGTCTACATCGGCGACGCCGGCCCGGCCGAGCCACTCTCGTTCGACAGCGAGTCCTGGGGCCCATGGTATCCGCGCTCGACCGACGACGTCGACGGGCTCGTTCAGCGCGGTGACCGAATCGAACTGCCGGGCGACCGTGAGGGCAAGGTCGCGCGGGTGACCGAGACGCGATCGTGTGGGATCGCGACGTGGTCGGTGGCCTACGCTGATCCCGGGACGGACCTCACACGGGACGACTGGCAGTCGAAGTTCCAGAACGAACTCGTCGCTCGCGATGGCGACGTGTACTGCCGCTACGGCGAGGAGTTCCTCGGCGCACCGGTCTTCGAAGTCGTTGGCGAGGCTGAGCACCAGGCGGACTTTACCGAGTTCGCAGGAGGGTCGGTGTGAACGTCGCTGACGCCGACGAGTATTGGATGTGCGACGAGTGTTTCGAGCAGTTCGACGCGGCGATATACGACAAAGGCGACTGTCCACGGCCCTACTGCGACAACTCCTCGAACACGACCCTCGACGATTTCTGACTAACCAACACTGCACAACTTTTCTTGTTCGATGTTGGTTAGTGCCTGTAGTTAGTCTAACTCTCCGGTCTAATCTATCAGTCTAACCCACCAGTCTAACTGATCAGACTCACCAGTTAGTGTGCGTCGTACGTCTGACGAGTGTTTATGCCGGTTTAGACTCACGAGTGAGACATGCTCGCGTACACGATCTACAGCGAGGCCGGCGGCGTCGGGAAGACGACGCTCGCTGCGAGCCTCGCGACGGCGCACGCTGACCACGGTCGCGATGTCCTGGCCATCGACCTCGACCCACAGCAGGGGTCGCTGACGTATCTCCTGGGCGTCGACGCGCCACGGAATGACGGCGACGCAGACAACATCGCCCGGCACCTCATCGACCGGCCACTCGGGCCGTTCGCTGACATCGTCCAGGAGACGGACTACGGCTTCGACCTCGTGCCCAACCACGACATGCTGGAGAACCTGCCCAGCCTGCTCTCGAAGGCCGACGAGATGGCGGAGGACCTCGGCGAGTACTTCGCGCCGAACGAGCGCCTGTTTGAGGTCCTCGTCGACGCCGGCGTGATGGAGGACTACGACACGATCGTCGTCGACCCGCCGGCGACCGCGGGCCCACAGCTGTACAACGCGATCCACGCGACACGGTCGCTCGTTGTCCCGGTCGAACCGACGGGCAAGGGGATGCAGTCCGTCGAAGGCCTCGAGGACGTTGTCATCAACCTCCAGGACTCGCTCGATATCGACATCGGCGTGATGGCGGTCATCCCGAACGGCATCGGTTCGACGAGCGACCAGCAAAAATATCTTGAGCGGATCCGCGACCTCGGCTTTGACGCGCCGGTCGCGATCGCCGACCGCTCCTCGCTCTTCGAGGGCTGTTGGGACACGCAACTGCCGGCGGCACACTACGTTCAGGAGGTCCGCAGTGCCTACGACTACGAGGAGGAGACGCTCGCCCAGCTGGATGAACTCGCGACCCACATCGAGGAGGTGGCGTAGATGGGCAACGGCATGAAGTCCGGCTCCGGTGAGGATCCATTCGAGGGCATCGAGAGCAGCGACGACCAGGACGAGGAGCCAGCCGGCGACGCTACCGCCGATGCGGCCGATGAAGCGGCCGCCGCTGCGGATGCGCCTGGTAGTGATGATGAGGGATCGGCCGACGGCGGCGTCGACAATAGTGGAAACGGTGGTGTGTCGACGGGGCTACCCTGGAAGTACTCACGGTCGAATGCAAAAGACGGCCGGGAGATGGTGCAGTTCTTCCTCCAGGAAGAGACCCAGGCCGCCGAGGAGGTCGCGCAGTCCGAACTCGGCGATCGCCTCGACGAAGACGTCCTCGTGCTGGACCTCAGGGAGGCAGCGTATCAGGTCGCCCTCGAGCAGCACCTCGACGACGTTGCCGAGCAGCTACGCGAGTGGGGCTACGACGCCGAGTAACGACACCGAACCCGCGATCTGTTTCAGGAGTGGTTCGCTCACAAGGAACCATCCCAGAACAAACGCGTCTAGGAGAATGAGCAGTATGGCTATCACCGCTGCCGCCCCTATGATTCTTTCAAGCACGACAGCTGGTTTCCCGGTGTAACTTATATACCTTCTCCAGCTTCGCAGTCTGATCGAAATTTGTATAGCGCTATACGCTATATAGAACTGGCGACACCCCGCGTTTCGAGTGTTCTCGCGGGATAGGCACACCACTGTTTCCGGAGTAAAACCGCCAGACGGCGACGGGAAACACTCGCAGAGTGGTGTCAGATTCACAAATACTGTCTCTTATCTGTGGAGGTGGGTGGGGTGACAGCGCTGCCGCTGGCGAGCCCGCTCAAGTTATAACCAACGCGAACCCTCAGGAGTGTCGGTTAAGAAGTAGTTGGACTCCTGGGGTTGGCCGCGACAAACGAGTCGTCTAAACCGCGATCACTCACGGATCCTGTCAGTATTGTCCTGTGACTGCTCGACCGCCGGCACGGGATCATCAAGATCTTCGAATGCCGCCTCGACGGATCGTTCGCGAGCCTTGATCCGGGCGATCTCCCGGGTGTTCTGGTTTATTTGACGATTGAACAGCAAGATCGTTATGCAGCCCATCGCGAAGATGAGGACCAGCACGCCTGCTGTGAGTGGATTAGTCATATGGTAAACTTGTGGCGAGTAGTTTGTAAGCAAACCCCCATGCTGACAGGTTTCAGGTCCGCTCGGCGTTCTGCGAGACGCGGGCCCGGATGTCGTCGATGATCTCCTCGAGGGGCTGGCGGGAGCCGATCCGTAGGTCAGTCCCGGAGGCCGACGGCTGGGCGTCGTGGATGTCGACCTGGTCCGGCGTCGGGAGCGCCTCGAACGCCCGCGACTCGACGAGCGACCAGTCTGTCCGACCGGCGGAGAGTGTGACCGTCCCCTCAGTCACGGGCGTGTCCAGTTCACTGGCGAGTTGCTTCGCGACGAGCGTGCACTCGCGGTCCGTCGTCAGCCCGGTGATCGACCGGACGATAGTGTGTGGATCCGACACGGTCGTTGAAGACTCTCCGACAGGCCGATATCCGTAGTCGATGGCCACCTCCTGGCCGTCGCTGATGTTGCCCGATGACAGCGCGACCAGTTCACCGGGCTGGGCGTTGAGTGAGTAGTCTTGGCCCTCGACGTACTCAGTTGATGTGCCGGGATCGTAGACGGTCTCGCGGCCATGCACGAGTTCGTTCTCGTCCAGTGGGACAGCCGTGTCGTGCTGGGCAGTCACGCGCTCATCGCGACGCCGCAGCACCGAGCCCTTGATGACGACCTTGTCGACGGCCTGCTCAACGCGACGCTCGTACTCCCAGTTGGAGACGTCGTCCTCGACGTCGGTTGTCCGCTGGCCGGCCTCGGTCCAGACCACTTGGTAGGAGTCGCCGTCGCGAACGGCCTGCCAGACCGTCCCCGGCGGTGCGATCTGGTTCAAGACTGTCGCGGCGTCGTCGTCGAACGTCTGGTTGATGACGAGTGGTTGCTCGTTGAGGTCTGCATAGAGCTCGTACGAACTGACGGACTGAGCGTTGTACCCGTTCGCAGGAGATTGCTGTCGACCACTCCCGTATCGGCTCAGGCCGAACCGGGCACGGACTGTGCTAGACGATTGGCTGAATGTGACATCAACCGACTCGGTGTTGTTCTCGGAGCCGTCCGACGGCGCGTAACTGCCGCCCTGGTCGTTCGAGACCTGCAGTTGCTGGTTGTTCGAGACGTCGTCGTACGCTGCGTTGAGCCGGGCACCCTCCGCCGAGAGCGATGTGATGGCGTCGTCGGTATCCTGTAGTAGCAGCTGTGGATGGGGTTCCGGGCCGGGTAAGTAGCCATCACTGTTGACATTGTCTGGGAACGTGTAGCTGAATCTGGCGTCAGTCAGGCCGAGCGTGTCGACCTCGATGACGTTGCCGTTCTCTTCGGTGACGGAGATTTTGACACTAACCGAACTCCCTGCAGAAACACTCGGGGCGTCATTGGCTCCGGACCTTTGCAGGAAGGTAAACCGATCACTGCCGTATCCACCGGCAGGGATCAAGTAAACACTATTGCCGTCGATCGTTACCTCGAATCCGGGCCCAGAACCACTCGGCGCTCGAAGCCTGATCGAGGCACCAAGCTCGCCGGCCGGGATGTCGTACTGTGGCGTCCACGAGTATTCCAGTTCGTGCACTGTGCTACTCATCGCGACCATCTCACCAGCACTTGCGTTGCTGTCAGACCGGACGCCGCCGAAGAACGTCTCCTCTTCGGCTTCTCGGAGCCACGATGTTTGCGCGACCTCAAGCGTGCCGTTGTTCAGCTGCAGCGGCGATGTGCTCGGAAGGTCAGGCAGTAGCTGCTCCCATTCGCTCTGCGTGCTTGCTGACTGTACGAGTGTTTCCGTAGCTGCACTGGGCGGCGCATCGACGTCAGCCGTGTATGGCGTCTGTCCGATGATGTCATCAGCAACAAGATGCGCCGGTCGCGAGTCGACCTCCATCCGGACACGCTCGTCGAGTTCGACGGCGCCGCGTCCCTCTAGGATCCAGCCCCGCTCGGTCGCTCGCGGTGTGTCGACCTGATCGACCGGTAGCCGGACGCCGTTGAACCAGGCCCGCATCGGCTGGCCGTCGAAATCCCCACGAGCGTAGCGGTCGCTTGCCCGCACAGGAACCGATAGCCGCGGCAGGCCATTGATCGTCGGCTGTGGCGTGGGCTCGCCGACGACGTCCGGCCGCCAGATGTTGCCGTCGGGGTGGTCCACTTCTAGATACCAGCCGCGGCCGGGGACTATCGACGTC